>JBEGTA010000159.1:0-7799 GCA_041179665.1 Pseudomonadota bacterium | reverse complement strand
TCACATGGTTTTCAAGAGAGGGGCACATGACGATCGCCAAAGCCGATTACATCGAAGGGTTGGCCAAAGGGCTGGCCGTGCTGGAAGCCTTTGACACCGAGCGGCAAAAGCTCAACGCCACATTGGCTGCGCAGCGTACCGGCATCACGCGAGCGGCGGCGCGACGGCATTTGCTCACGCTGGCTGAGTTGGGCTATCTGGAAACCGACGGCAGCCACTATTGGTTGTCGGCACGGGTGTTGCGTTTTGCGGGCAGTTACATGGCGACCTCGCGCTTGCCGCGCACGCTGCAGCCCACGCTGAATCGGCTGACGCAGCAGACACAGGCGGCCTTCAGTGCAGTGGTGCTCGATGGTGGCGAGGGCGTGATAGTGGCGCGCAGTGCGGGCTTGGCCGAGCCTGTGCGTTTGTTGGCTTATGGCTTGCACTTGGGCGCGCGTCTGCCGGCGCATGCCACATCCACAGGGCGGGTGTTGCTGGCCAGTTTGCCGAAAGCCGATTTCAACCTCTGGCTGAAGGGGCGCGAGTTGCCCCGCATCACGCCGCAGACCGAGGTCGGGTTGGCCAAATTCAAAAGTCTGATTGAGCAAGTGCGCCGCGACGACCACTGTGTTGCGCGCGATGCCCACGAGCTGGGCATCCACGCGCTGGCCGTGCCCCTGCGCAACATGCAGGGCCGCACGCTGGCGGCGCTGAATGTGGTGGGCACAGCAGAGCAGTTGTCAGACTCTGCCGTGCAGCGCAAGTGGTTGCCCTTGCTGCTGGAGGCTGCCCGCGAGTTGCGCCCCTTGTTGTGAGCAGGCTCAAACGCCCAAGTGTTGCTCGAGCACGCTGGGGTCGTTCAGCAGGGTTTCTGAGGTGCCCTCAAAGACCACTTGGCCTTTCACCAAAATCACGTTGCGGTCGGTGATTTGCGTGACGTGCTTCCAGTTTTTGTCGACGATGATGGCGCTAATGCCACTTTCTTTGATGACGCTGCAAATGCGCCAAATCTCTCGCGCAATCAGTGGGGCCAGACCTTCGGTGGCTTCGTCCAAAATCAACACATCGGGGTTGGTCATCAGCGCGCGCCCAATGGTGAGCATTTGCTGTTCACCGCCCGACAGTTGCTGGCCGCCGTGGCCCAAGCGTTCTTTCAGGCGCGGAAACGTCTCCAGCACCCGCTCGTAAGTCCAGTCGCGTTGGCCTCGGGTGCCCGCGCGTGCCGCCATTTGCAGGTTTTCGACCACGCTCAAGTTGCCAAAAATACCCCGGCCTTCAGGCACATAGGCGATGCCCATTTGTGCCACTTCAAAAGTCGGCCGGCCATTCATGCGCTGGCACTTGATATCCACCGTGCCAGAGCGCGGGGGCACCAAGCCCATGATGGACTTGAGCAGGGTGCTTTTGCCCATCCCATTGCGGCCCATGAGGCCGATGGTCTCACCGCGGCCCACCGAAAAATGGACGCCCCGCAAGATGTGACTGGCACCGTAAAAAGTGTTCAGGTCTTGGGCGTTGATCAACAGGTCCGACATGTCAATGTTCCTCGCCCAAATAAGCGGCTTGTACGCCGGCATCGGCCCGCACGGTGGCCGGTGCGTCGCTGGCAATCACTTGCCCGTTCACCATCACCGTCAGGTGGTCGGCCAGTGTGAAGATGGCGTCCATGTCGTGCTCTACCAACATCATGGCGTGGTCTTTCTTCAGGCGCAGCAGAAGCTGGACCATGCTTTCGGCCTCGGCTTGGCCCATGCCAGCCAAGGGTTCGTCGAGCAACAGCACCAGTGGCTCGGTGGCCAAGGTCATGGCAATTTCAAGCTGCCGCTGCTCGCCGTGACTCGAAGCCCCAGCCACCACGTGGCGGCGGTTTTGCAGCCCCGCCAGTTCGATGGCGCGCTCGGCGCGTTGGTTCACAGCCTGCATATGAGCCGCCGATTGGAACCAGCCCAAAGGGTTGAAAGGCGAGGGCTGCACCCGCGACTGAGCCGCCAACCGCACGTTGTCCCACACACTGAAGGTGCTGAAGATGTTGGTCTTTTGGTAGCTGCGCCCCAAGCGGTGGCTGGAGATTTTTTCGGGTGTCCAGCCGGTGATGTCTTGGCCGTTCAGGGTGATGTTGCCGCTGGTCGGGGGCAAGTCGCCTGACAGCAAGTTGGTCAAGGTGGACTTGCCCGCACCGTTGGGGCCAATCACCGCATGAATTTGGCCCAGCCACAAATCAAGCGAAACGTCGTTCACCGCGGCCAGCCCACCGAAGCGTTTGGTCAGCCCGCGCGCTGACATCAAAGTTTGGCGCTCAGTCATGGCCAGACTCCTTGCGATCTGATGCGCCACTGAACGCGCGGGTGAGCATGCCCAAGATGCCTTTGGGCGCAAAAATCACGAGGGCCACAATGAACAGGCCCATCCACATTTGCCAGTGCTTGCCCGTCTTGAAGGCGCCCACATCGGGCAGGTCTTTGAACAGGTGCAGCAAATACTCAAAGCTGAAGGCCCCCACAATAGCCCCCGCAAAATTGCCCATGCCGCCTAAAATCACCATCATGATGGCGTGGGCGCTCATGTGGAAACCCATTAACTCGGGGTTGACGAAGCCCGTTTGTGCGGCCCACAAATAACCGGCCAAACCGGCCAGTGCACCGGCCAGCGTGAAGGCCGCCAACTTGTGGCTGAAGGTGTTGAAGCCCAAGGCGCGCATGCGGTGCTCGTTGACCCGAATGCCAGACAGGGCGCGCCCAAAGGGGCTCCACAACAGGCGGCGCAAAAAGACATACACCGCCACCAAACAGGCCAGCGTGAAGTAATAAAACACCTGCTTATTCTCGAGGTCGATCACGTCCGCATCGGGCCGGAAGTTTAAAAACAAGCCATCCGAGCCGCCCAGTGCCTTGTTGTCAAAAAAGATAAAGAACACCATTTGCGCAAAGGCCATGGTCACCATGATGAAGTAGATGCCGTGTGTGCGCACCACCAAAAAGCCAATCACCAAAGCCGCCAGCGCAGCTCCGCCCACCGCCAAAGGCAAGCTGGTGTAGAGGCTGATCGGCTCGTTTTGTGGTGTGATGAAAGCCAGCACATAACCCGCCAGACCAAAGTAAGCGGCGTGGCCCAAAGAGACCAAGCCGGTGACGCCTTGCAACAAGTCCAGGCTCATGGCAAAGATGGCCAAGATCATCATGCGCACCACCATGGCGGTGTAAAACTCAGACCCCACAAAGGGGAAGGCGGCCAGCGCCACAAAGCCCATGACCATGAGGAGCTGGATGCTGCGCGGCAGCGTTTCGAGGTGTATTTGAGGCGTGCTCATCGTCGTGTGTCTTGTTTCTTCTTTATTGCTTGAACAGGCCTTCGGGCTTGTACAACAGCACCGCCGCCATCAGCACATACACCAGCATGCCCGAGGCTTGGGGCAGCAGCACCTTGCCAAAGGTGTCAACCAAACCGACCAACAGCGCCGCAATTAATGCGCCCCGCACCGAGCCAATGCCCCCAATCACCACCACCACAAAGCACATGATCAGCACTTGAGAGCCCATGTTGGGGTAGACGCTGGAAACGGGCGCGGCGATCATGCCGGCAATGGAAGCCAAGCCAATGCCCAAGGCAAAGACCACGGCATGGATCAGCCGAATGTTGATGCCCAGCGATTCGGTCATGTCGCGGTTGAAGGCTCCGGCGCGAATTTTCATGCCCAAGCGTGTTTTAGAGATCAGCAAATACAGCCCCAAGGCCAACACCAAACACACGCCCGACATGAACAAGCGGTACACCGGGTACGACAAATTCTCGGTCAGCGGAATGGAGGCGGCCAACATGTCAGGCACGGGCAGGCCATGCACATCGTCACCCCAAATGATGGAGCGCAGTTCTTCGAACACATAAATCAGACCAAAGGTCAGCAACACTTGGTCGAGGTGATCTCGGTGGTAGAAGTGGCGAAACAACACGCGCTCGAGCAGCAAGCCAAAAGCCACCGACAAGGCCGTGCCCAAAAGGATGGCGAGGGTCAAGCTGCCGGTTTTGGCGGCCAATGACCAAGCCAGATAAGCGCCCAGCATGTAAAAGCTGCCGTGCGCCAAATTGACCACCCCCATGATGCCGAAAATCAGGGTCAGACCTGCGGCCAACATGAACAGCAACAGACCGTACTGAACGCTGTTGAGCAGCTGGATCAAAAAATTCACAAAGTCCATCGCGGGTCACACTTGAAGTGAGAAGGTGTCAGCATTCTAGAGGGCTAGAAAAACGCGGCCATTTTCAATCTTGACGGGCCAAGATTTCACCGGCTCCGAGGCGGGGCCGCACTGCACGCTGCCGTCGCGTAAATCAAAAAGCGCTTGGTGAAAAGGGCACTCCACCTGGTGGCCTTCAACAAAGCCGTCGCACAGTTTGGCGTTGCCGTGGCTGCACAGGTTGTTGATGGCGTAAACGCCGTCCTCGAGTTTGAAGAGCGCAATGTCTTGCCCTTCGGGGGCCACGGCGATGCCTGCGCCTTCAAACAAGTCGGCCTCTGCGGCCACGTCAATCCAGTTGCTCATGGGGGTTCTCGAGATCAGATGGGGTAAATGATGGAGTTGGGAATCATCTCGCTGTCAAAGACGCAAATGCGCTCGGCAAATTTGAAACCCTCAGGTGTCGCCACGATGGTGTCGATGTAGCGGCCAACATTGAAGACGGTACTTTCCTTGTCGAGCTTGGTGCGAAACACCGCGTAGTTGGCTTCGCTGTGAATGCGGCCATTGTCGATTTTGCGCACGGTGGGGGCGCCGACCACATGGCGTTGGTAATAAGGGTCGTGGTAAATCGTTTCGCTGATGCCGTACACACGGTCTTTCAACATGCCTTTGCTGGTGAGGAGCAAAGTGGCCAACGGAAAACCGCGCTCATAGTTTTCTCGGGGCTGCAATTTGTAGACGCATTGCTCGGTAAAAAATTCGGGCCACAAGTCCCATTGCCCGCTGTCCACGGCGCTGGCGTAGTCTGAATAAAGTTGCTGAAGGTCAAACCAAGTCTGCAGGTCCATCGCTTTCGTGCTCATCTTCAGGCCTCCATCACTTTGCGCCAGTAGCTGTACATGCCGCGAATCAGGGTTTCAGTCACCATGTGGTCGGTTTCGCCCACCTCGCGGCCGCCCAATTCCGCCAAAGTGCGGTGCTCGGGTTTGGTTTCAAAGGCTTGCTGCGAAAACTCAATCACCTCGCCATCGTCGGCCGAAACAAAGCCGGCAGGGCCAAACAAATTGGCTTGGCGCAAGCGCCGCTCGGTCATCTCAGGGGTGTCGTCTTCAAAGCCAAAGTGGGTCCAGACAAAATCAAAAGCGCCGCGCCCGTCGGGCTGGATGTGGCGCGTTGAGACGCTGTTGACCTGCTGCTGAAAAATCACACTGGGGAACAAGGTCATCATCACGGCCGTGGGCATTTGGTCGCCCAGTTGCCACCAAGGCTCGGGCACGATGTCCAAAAAGCTCGGGTCGTGCAGTTGCATGCTTTCTTTGAAGCTGCTGACCTGGGTCACTTGGGCTTTGTCGCCAGTGGCTTGGCCGCTGGTGCCGCGGGTCGAGATCATGGCGGCGTGGCGGTGGTGTGCGTCCATGCGCAACTCCGACTTGTTGTCGGCACGCCAAAGCCCAAAAGTCACAAACCAGGTGTGCAGCAAACCGGGGTGGTAGGGGTCTTTGATGTTCTCTTGCATGAGCTTCCAATTGCCCGGAATGCGCTGGCGGTTGTAGCCCAAAATCTTCAGTTGGCGGCCATTGAACAAGCGGTCAAAGTATTTCAGGATCGTCGGGCCCATGTAGTCTTCGAGCGACGCCACCTCGGGGTCGAAAGAGGCAAACACCACGCCGCCGCGGGCGGCCACTTTGAGTTGCTTGAGACCGTGGTCTTTGGGGTCAAAGTCGGTGGGCATGCCACCGTTGACCTTGCCATCTTGGCGCACACCACGGCGAAACGGCACGCCCTGAAGCTGGCCGTCGAGCGCATAGCTCCACTGGTGGTAGGGGCAGACCAGTTCTTTTTTGTTGCCGTGTCGCTCGCGGCAAAACGCCATGCCACGGTGCGCACAAACGTTTTCGACCACATGAATCTGGCCGTCTTGACCGCGCGTCATGATGACCGAGCGCTCACCCACCACGGTGCGCTTGAAGTCGCCTGCGTTGGGAATTTCGGCCTCCAGGCCCACATAACTCCAGTGGTTTTTGTAAAAAAACCGCTCCAACTCTTTCTTGTGGGTGTCGTCTTGGGTGTAAACGGCAAATGGAATTCGGCTGGTGCCGGTCGTCTCCCAATGGATGGGCTGTTCTTGCATGCGCACTCCTCATGAAAACTTGACCGGCATCATGCGGAACATCAATAATTAAGTAAATCGGATTTTTTGTATAAGTAATATTCGCTAATCAAATACTATGGACCTGTCCAAACTGGATCTGAACTTGTTGGTGGTGTTTCACCAACTGCTGTTGCGCAAGCGGGTTTCGGCTGTGGCCGAAGTGTTGGGCATGAGCCAGCCGGCGGTGAGCAGTGCTTTGGGGCGTTTGCGCAGCAGCTTGGGCGACGAGCTTTTTTTGCGCACCCAAGGGGGCATGACGCCCACGCCCTATGCCTTGCAATTGGCCGAGCCGGTGGCGGTGGCGCTGGAGGGTTTGCAGCAAGCCCTGAACGTGCGTGCCGCCTTTGACCCTGCCAGCAGCCAGCGCAGCTTTACTTTGGCCATGACCGATGTTGGCGAGATGTACTTCTTGCCCATCTTGGTGGATGCCTTGACCCGATCTGCCCCCGCCGTGACTTTGCAGGTGGTGAGCGTGACACATCCGGCGCTGAAAGACGACATGGCGAGCGGGCGCATTGATTTGGCCTTGGGCCTGCTGCCGCAATTGCAAGCGGGGTATTACCAACAAGCGCTGTTTCAGCAGCCCTATATTTGTTTGATGCGTCAGGGCCATCCGCTGGCCGCCCCCAAGGCGCTGACTTTGGCGGCCTTTACGGCGGCCGAGCACGTGCGCGTGTTGGCTGCGGGCACCGGCCATGGCCGTGTCGATGTGGCCTTGGAGCAGCAAAAATTGCAACGCCGTTTTCGCCTGACGGTGCCCCATTACGTGGCCTTGGGCGATGTGCTGAGCCATTCCAATTTGATTGCCACCGTGCCCGAGCGGTTTGCCGACCGGGTGTTGTCACCCTTCGGTTTGGTCAAGCGCGAGTTGCCCATGGCCTTGGACAAAAGCCCGATTCACCAGTTCTGGCATGGCCGCTTGCACCGTGACCCTGGACACCAATGGCTGCGCCTCACGGTTCAAAAACTCTTTGGAGACGGCGAAACGCCCGACCGCGAACAAGCCGTTTGACACGGCCGGCACGCGAGACGGGCGTTAGCCTCGAAGGGGTCTCGAAGTGACTTGAGGGGGCAGGCTTACATGCGGCAGCCAGCACCTGAGTCGGCCAAGGCTTTGGCGGCGATGCCAATGACCTTGTTTTCTTTTTCAGACACTTCGCGCAGATACATGTCTTGCACCGGGTTGTGCGACTTGCTCATGGTCCACTTGCCGCGAGGGCTGTCGATCACGGCCACTTCCATGGCCTTGATCATGGCCGCCTTTTGGCTCACATCGCCCTTGACCGCGTTGGCGCCTTGCACCAACAGCAAGCCGGTGTCGTAGCCTTGCACCGCGTACACGTCGGGCTGCATCTTGAAGGTCTTGGCGTAGTTCAGGCGGAACTCTTTGTTGCGCTTGGTCTCGATGCCGTCACCGTAGTGCAGCGTGGTCAGCACGCCATCGGCGGCTGGGCCTGCAGCGTCCAACACGCCCTCGGTCAAGAAGCCCG
>JBEGTA010000158.1:0-6900 GCA_041179665.1 Pseudomonadota bacterium | reverse complement strand
TGCTTCGTCGATGGAGTTGTCCACCACTTCAAACACGAGGTGGTGCAAGCCGGTGCCGTCAGAGGTGTCGCCGATGTACATGCCCGGGCGTTTACGTACCGCCTCCAAGCCTTCCAGAATTTGGATAGAGCCTTCGCCGTAGCCTTCTGAAGCACCTGCCTGATTGGTGTCGATCTTCGGTTGCGCGGTGGTGAATGCGTCTTCGCTGGGCTTGTTTTCTTCGGTCATGTTCAATTTTCTCTGTCGCTTGAATGGCCGAAACCCGCGAGAGGTCGCGGGTTTCGATAAGGTCTATCGCCGGTGGGCGCGAGCCTCAAATGCGCATGGGCATCACCACGTATTTGAAGTTGTCGTTTTCGGGAATGGTGATCAGTGCGGAGCTGTTGGCATCGGCCAGGTCGATGCGCACCATGTCTTGGCCCATGTTGGTGAGCACGTCGATGATGTAGGTGACATTGAAACCAATCTCGATGCTGTCACCTGAGTAGTCGATGTCGAGCTCGTCCACGGCTTCTTCTTGCTCTGCGTTGGTCGAGGCCACGCGCAGGCTGCCGGGGTCGAGGTTCAGGCGCACGCCCTTGAACTTGTCGCTGGTCAAGATGGCGGTGCGCTGCAAGCAAGACAACAAGGCTTGACGGCCCAAAGTGAGGTTGTTGCTGTGGCCTTTGGGGATGACGCGGTTGTAGTCGGGGAATTTGCCCTCAACCAACTTGGTCACAAACTCCATGCCGTCAAAGCTGAACTTGGCTTGGTTGTTGGCGAACTGCATCTCGATGGCGCCATCGTTGTCGGACAGCAAACGCTGCAACTCCAAAACGGTCTTGCGCGGCAAGATGACTTCTTGTTTGGTGGGCACGGCCACATCGAGTGTGGCGGCAGTGAACGCCAAGCGGTGGCCATCGGTGGCCACCAAGCTCAGGCGGTTGCCTTCGGCCACAAACAAAATGCCGTTCAGGTAGTAACGGATGTCGTGCACCGCCATGGCAAAAGACACTTGGCTCAGCAACTGCTTGAGGGTTTTTTGCGGCACGCTGAACACGGGGCCAAAAGAGGCGGCTTCTTGCACCAACGGGAAGTCTTCTGCAGGCAAGGTCTGCAAGGTGAACTTGGATTTGCCGCCCTTCAAAATCAACTTGGCTTGTGAGGACTCGAGGCTGACGGTTTGGTCAGCCGGCATGGTGCGCAAAATGTCGATCAGTTTGCGCGCGCCAACGGTGGTGGTGAAGTCGCCCGGGTCGCCTTCCATTTCGGCTGTGGTGCGGATTTGAATTTCAAGATCGCTGGTGGTCAATTGCACCGCATGGCCAGATTTACGAATCAAGACGTTGGCCAGCACGGGCAGAGTGTGACGACGCTCGACAATGCCGGACACGGATTGCAGGACCGACAGCAGTTTGTCTTGGGTGGCCTTCAGGACGATCATGGGTGTCTACCTTTGGTGATTTTCGCGTGACAGCCCTAGGCTTGTGCACGACTTTGACGAGATCCTGCATTTTCGCTGTTTTTTGGCCCCAAAACTGCCTCTAAACGGGTCAAAGCAGTTAAAACGGGGAACAAATTCGGGCTCATGGGGCTTTAGCCCTTCAGCGTCTGCTCAAGCACGTGCAGTTGCTGGTTAAGTTCGGTCAATTGCTGACGCTCGGCATTGATTTTGCGCACGGCATGCAAGACGGTGGTGTGGTCGCGCCCGCCAAAGAGTTCGCCGATTTCAGGCAGGCTCTTTTGGGTCATTTCTTTGGCCAGATACATGGCAATTTGGCGCGGCCGGGCGATGCTGGCGGGGCGCTTTTTGCTATACATGTCGGCCACCTTGATCTTGTAATAGTCGGCCACCGTTTTTTGGATGTTTTCGACACTGATCTGGCGGTTTTGAATGGACAGTAGGTCGCGCAACGCATCGCGGGCGAGCTGGATGGAGATTTCTTTTTGGTTAAAGCGCGAATAAGCCAAGATTTTGCGCAGGGCGCCTTCGAGCTCGCGCACGTTAGAGCGCACGTTTTTGGCCACAAAGAAAGCCACCTCTTCGGGCATTTCGCTGCCTTCGCTGATGGCCTTGTTGATCAAGATGGCCACCCGCATCTCCAGCTCGGGCGGCTCCATGGCCACCGTCAAGCCGGAGTCAAAGCGGGAAACCAGGCGCTCATGGATATCGGCCAGGCCTTTGGGGTAGGTGTCGCTGGTCATGACGATGTGCGACTTTTTGGCCAGCAGGGCCTCAAAAGCGTTGAAGAATTCTTCTTGGGTGCGGTCTTTGTTGGCAAAGAACTGCACATCGTCGATCAGCAGCAAATCGAGCGAATGGTAGTGGTGCTTGAACTCGTCAAAAGTCTTGCGTTGGTAGGCTTTAACCACATCCGAGACAAACTGTTCGGCATGGATGTAGAGAACCTTGGCTTCTGGGCGCTCGGACAGCAATTTATTGCCAATGGCGTGCATCAGGTGGGTCTTGCCCAAGCCCACCCCGCCGTAGATAAACAGGGGGTTGTACAAGTGCCCGGGTGAACCGGACACGTGCATGGCCGCGGCACGCGCCATGCGGTTGGCCGTGCCCTCGACCAAGTTGTCAAAAGTCAGCGCCGTGTTGAGGCGACTGCGAAAGGTGTTGGTGGCCGGCTCTTCAGGCAAGTCGATCGGCTCTGGCCCGTTTTCCATTGAGGATGGCGTGGACTGACGTGCAGTCTTTACGCCATCTTCGCGAGGAGTAAGCACTAACTCGATTTGGACAGGGTGGCCTTGAAAGCTTTCCAGCATGGCCGCCAAACGGCCGGCATATTGGGCCCGAATCCAGTCCAATTTGAACCGGTTGGCGACAAACAAAGTGAGGCGTTGCTGATCGTCAGAGACCTCTGCGGTCAGGGGCTTGATCCAGGTGTTGAACTGCTGTTCGGGCAGCTCGCGGGACAGTTCGTCCACGCAAGCCTGCCACAAATCCTGGCCGGCATTCATCTGAAATTCTGGGGAGTTTCCCTCGGACATGTTGTATTTATTTTTTGTGGACAGTTGGCAGAAAAAACGGCATCGGAAGCAAGCTTATCAAGAGCTTATCCACATGCCGTAACGCATTCGTTTGGGCATCATAAACCACATCTTTGGGGAATCAACTCGGGAACACCCGAAGGCATTAAAGTGGCCAGATTTGCCGATCGCCCGAAAGTTTGCGATAATCTTGGGTTTCGCCCAAAGCTGATTCGCAGCCTTGGGCTCAAAGGAAGAGTTATGAAACGCACCTACCAACCGTCTAAGACACGTCGCGCCCGTACCCACGGCTTTCTGGTTCGCATGAAAACCCGTGGCGGCCGCGCTGTGATCAATGCACGACGCGCCAAAGGCCGCAAGCGTCTGGCTGTCTAATGCCTTTTCAGCCGTCTGGCGGTGGCCTGATGCCACTTCGGGCGGTTGATTCCAGGGTTTGGCCATCGTGCAGCGTTTAAAAACACGCCCACAATTTCAGGCCGCCCTGGCGGGTGGAACAGTCTCGCGCACAGCGCATTTTGCGTTGCACCGACTGACCTTGACTCACCCCACAGACAAGCCTTTGGCACCTGCCGAACAAATTGGGCCTGCACCTTCACCGGAGCAGGCCCTTTTTGACTTGCCAGATGTCTGGCTGGGCGCCATGGTGCCCAAACGCTGGGCCCGACGCGCCGTGACACGCAACGCCATCAAACGCCAGATTTACAACGTGAGCGAAAGCTTTGGCAACCGCTTGCCGGTGGCCGCGCATGTGGTGCGTCTGCGCACCACGTTTGACCGCCAACAATTCATCAGCGCCACCTCGGACCACCTGAAACTGGCGGTTCGGGAAGAACTGGTGCAATTGTTTGAGCGTGCTTTGCCGCAAGAGGCCCGCGCATGATCGTGCAGCGTTTGTTGATGGGCGTGGTGAAAGGCTACCGTTTGTTGCTGAGCCCTTGGCTGGGATCGTCGTGCCGCTTTGAGCCCACATGTTCGGTTTATGCTCTGCAAGCGCTTGAGCAACATGGCGCTGCCATGGGCAGCTACTTGACGGTTCATCGGCTGGTGCGCTGCGGCCCTTGGTGCCAAGGTGGCCATGACCCCGTTCCCCAACAAGCCCCGCGCTTGTTCTCTGAATTGTTATCTCCTACTTCGTCAAAGAAGACTCCATGAACGATATCCGTCGCACCATCCTTTGGGTGATTTTTGGTTTTTCCATGGTCCTGCTGTGGGACCAATGGCAGTTGTCCAACGGGCACAAAGCCACCTTCTTCCCGAAACCAGAAGCTGCTGCCCCAGCCGCCGCCTCGGCGCCTGCGGCCACTGCGGGAGCCAACAGCGTGCCGGCCGCCACGGCTACAGCCCCTGCAGCCACACCGGCACAGGTACCTTCGTCGGGCCCCAACGCTTCTGCCACAGCGCGCGAAACCATTGAGGTGGCCACCGATGTGTTGAAGCTCAGTTTTGACACCGAAGGCGGCTCGCTGGTGCGCTCTGAGTTCACACGGCATGCTGACTTTGTGGACAGCAGCAAGCCATTTGTCTTTTTGGACCAAAGCAGCACCCGTGTTTACAACGCACAGACGGGCCTGATTGGCGGCGATTTCCCCACCCACAAATCGCCCATGAAGTTCAGTGGCGAACGCAGCCTGAAAGACGGCCAAAACGAATTGACCTTGCGCTTTGAGTCAGACGCACAAAACGGCGTGAAGCTGGTCAAAACCTACACCTTGCAACGCGGCAGCTATGCCATTGGCGTGAAGCACGAAGTGATCAACACCGGCACTGCCCCAGTGTCACCTCAGCTGTACTTGCAGTTGGTGCGTGACGGCAACAAGCCCGCAGGCGAGTCTTCTTTTTATTCCACCTTCACTGGCCCAGCGATTTACACCGACGCCAAAAAATACCAAAAGGTGGAGTTCAGTGACATCGAAAAGAACAAGGCCGAAATTGAGAAGTCCTCCCCGAACGGCTACGTCGCCATGGTGCAGCACTACTTTGCCACCGCTTGGTTGTTGGCCGATGGCGTACAGCGCGAAAACTTTGTGCGCAAAGTCGACACCAACCTGTATGCCGTGGGCATGATCACGCCCTTGGCCGAGTTGGCACCCGGCCAGTCCAAGACCTTGAGCGCTCAGTTGTTCAGCGGCCCACAAGAAGAAAAAGTGCTGGAGGCCTTGGCCCCCGGATTGGACTTGGTGAAAGACTATGGCTGGTTGGCCATGTTGTCCAAGCCTTTGTATTGGCTGCTCGACAAGCTGTTTGGCATCATCCAAAACTGGGGCTGGGCGATTGTGGCTTTGGTGCTGCTGCTGAAGATTGCGTTCTATTGGCTCAACGCCAAGGCCTATGCCAGCATGGCCAAAATGAAGGCCATCAACCCCAAGATCATGGAAATGCGTGAACGCCTGAAAGGCGATCCGCAAAAAATGCAGCAAGAGATGATGAAGATCTACCGCGAGGAAAAGGTCAACCCGATGGGCGGCTGCTTCCCGATCATGGTGCAAATTCCAGTCTTCATTGCTTTGTATTGGGTGCTGTTGTCCAGCGTCGAAATGCGCAACGCGCCATGGGTGGGCTGGATTCACGACCTCTCGGCGCCTGATCCGTACTTCATCTTGCCGCTGGTCATGACCTTGACCACCTTGCTGCAAACAGCGCTCAACCCCGCGCCACCTGACCCGATGCAGGCCAAGCTGATGTGGATCATGCCTCTGGTGTTCAGCGTGATGTTCTTCTTCTTCCCGGCCGGTTTGGTGTTGTACTGGATCACCAACAACATCTTGTCGATTGCGCAGCAGTGGGTCATCAACACCCGGATGGGCGTGCCACCGCAGTTCAATATGCCCAAGTTCAAGTAACTACAAAAAGGCCGCGCAAGCGGCCTTTTTTGACCTGCCATGCTCAGCCGACACCAACAACCCATCGTCGCCATTGCCACTGCTCCCGGCCGGGGCGCGGTGGGCATTGTGCGGGTGTCGGGCAAAAATCTTGGGCCGCTGATTGACGCACTCATCGGGCGCCGCCTGAAACCCCGCGAAGCCACCTACTTGCCATTTGCCGACGCCGATGGCAGCCCCATTGACCACGGTTTGGCACTCTACTTTGTGGCGCCACATTCTTTCACGGGCGAGGACGTGCTGGAGCTGCAAGCCCACGGGGGGCCGGTGGTGTTGCAGCTGTTGTTGGCGCGTTGCCTGCAAGTTGCTGCATCGATAGACCCCACAAGCGGCCAGCCGCGTTTGCCCGATTTGCGCGTGGCACAACCCGGTGAGTTTTCTGAGCGCGCTTTTCTGAATGACAAAATTGACTTGGCCCAGGCCGAGGCGATTGCCGATCTGATTGACGCCAGCACCGAGGCCGCCGCACGCAGTGCCAGCCGCTCATTGGCGGGGGACTTTTCGAAAGAAATTCACGTGCTTCGCGACGCGCTGATTCACCTGCGCATGTTGGTTGAGGCGACGCTGGATTTTCCTGAAGAAGAAATCGACTTCTTGAAAAAAGCCGATGCACAAGGTCAGCTGACGCACTTGCAATCGGCTGTGACGGCGGTGCTGGGCAAAGCCAAGCAAGGGGTGTTGCTGCGCGAGGGCATCAAGGTGGTCATTGCAGGCCAACCCAATGCCGGAAAAAGCTCACTGCTCAACGCGCTTGCGGGGGCTGAGTTGGCCATCGTGACGCCGATTGCAGGCACCACCCGCGACGTGGTGCAGCAGACCATTCAAATTGAAGGCGTGCCACTGCACGTGATCGACACGGCTGGCCTGCGCGAAGGCGCGGGCGTCGACGAGGTCGAGCAAATTGGCATTGCCCGCGCTTGGGGCCAAATTGAAAACGCCGATGCGGTGATTTTTTTGCACGATCTGACGCGCGCCGGCCAACATGACTACGACAACGCCGATGCCGACATTGCCAAGGCCTTGCTCGCCCGTTTGCCTCACAGCG
>JBEGTA010000157.1:0-2896 GCA_041179665.1 Pseudomonadota bacterium | reverse complement strand
GGGCTCATGCAGGCGCCAAAGTCGCGCAAGCCTTCGCGACGTGCCCGCAACAAAAATGCCCCCACCGTGCTTTCTTCGGTGAAGACCATGTTGTGAAAGCCTTCGTAGGGTTGGCTCAGCTCTGGAAAATGGCCTGATTTTTCCCAATCAAAACTGCCACCATCGACCACCACACCGCCCACCACCGTGCCGTGGCCTGACAAAAATTTGGTGGCCGAGTGGTAGACCAAATCGGCGCCATGGTCGAAGGGCTTGATGAGCCAGGGCGAGGTGAGGGTGGAGTCCACCAACAAAGGCACGCCGGCTTGGTGGGCAATGGCGCTGATGGCTTCGATGTCCAGCACATCCAGCCCGGGGTTACCCACGGTTTCGCCAAAAAAGAGTTTGGTGTTGGGCCGAATGGCGTCTTTCCAGGCCTGCAAATCGCCGGGTTTGACAAAGGTGGTGCTGATGCCAAATCGGCTCAAGGTGTAGTGCAGCAAGTTGTGCGAGCCACCATACAAAGCGGTCGAGGCCACGATGTGCGAGCCCGCCCCCATGAGGGTGGCAATGGTCAAGTGCAAAGCGGCTTGCCCGCTGGCGGTGGTGATGGCGCCTATGCCGCCTTCGAGGGCGGCAACGCGCTGCTCCAGCACGGCGTTGGTGGGGTTGCTGATGCGGCTGTAAACATGGCCCGGACGCTCGAGGTTGAACAGCGCGGCAGCTTGGTCAGACGACTCGAACACAAACGAGGTGGTGAGGTGGATCGGCACGGCGCGGGCACCACTCACCGGGTCGGGTGAGGCCCCCGCGTGCAAGGCCAAAGTGTCAAAACCGGGATCACCATAACCAGCCATGAAAGGTCTCCGAAAAAAAGAAAGTGTCAGGCAAGCTTTGGGCCTTACGCTCGGTGTCCATTGTGGGCTATATTGATACCGAAATTAACCCGTAACGACCCTCAGGAGACACACCATGAAAGTCAGCGACATTCTCCGCGTCAAAGGCGGCACTTTGTTCACCATGCAGTCGGACGAGCCCTTGGCTCGCGCCATGAACGACATGGCCGAAAAGGACTTGGGTTCACTGGTGGTCATGAACAAAGGGACGTTGGCGGGCATGCTGACGTTCCGCGAGGTGATTCGCCAAATTGTGAAAAACGGCGGTCAAGTCGGCGCTTCTTTGGTGTGCGATGCGATGGATGCCCAACCCATCACCTGCACGGGCGAAACCGACATTGACGATGTGCGCCGCATGATGCTGGAGCACCATGCCCGCTACATGCCGGTGATGGACGGCGCCATGTTGATGGGCGTGATCAGCTTTTATGACGTGGCCAAAGCGGTGGTGGATGGTCAAAACTTTGAGAACAAGATGCTCAAAGCCTACATCCGCGATTGGCCCGATGGCTCGTCCAACGAAACAGACGCCGCCAAGCTCTGAACGCCGGCCCGGCCGCTCTGGGATAATCTGCGCCTATGAGCGGCAATACCTTTGGAAATCTCTTTTCGGTCACCAACTTTGGTGAGTCCCACGGCCCGGCCATTGGCTGTGTGATCGACGGCTGCCCCCCGGGCATGCCCTTGTCAGAGGCCGATATCCAGCCCGATCTGGACCGACGCCGCCCCGGCACCAGCAAGTTTGTCACCCAGCGCAACGAGCCCGATGCGGTGCAGATCATCTCGGGGGTGTACCAAGGCCTGACCACCGGCACCCCCATTTGCCTGCTGATTCAAAACACCGACCAGCGCAGCAAAGATTACGGCGACATTTTGCAAACCTTCCGGCCCGGCCATGCCGACTACACCTATTGGCGCAAATACGGTTTGCGCGACCCGCGCGGTGGCGGACGCTCTTCGGCCCGCCTGACAGCACCCATGGTGGCTGCCGGTGCGGTGGCCAAAAAATGGTTGAAAGAAAAATGGGGCACCACCTTTGTGGGCTGCATGACCCAAATTGGCGATGTGCCGATTGGCTTTGAAAGCTGGGACCATGTGCAGAACAACCCGTTTTTCGCCCCTGTGGCTGATGTGTCGGCCCTTGAGGACTACATGAATGCCTTGCGCAAGTCGGGTGACTCTTGTGGGGCGCGTTTGCGCGTGGTGGCGCGCGGTGTGCCGGTGGGCTTGGGCCAGCCTTTGTTTGACAAGATGGATGCCGACATTGCATTTGCCATGATGGGCATCAATGCAGTCAAAGGCGTGGAGATTGGTGCGGGCTTTGGCTGCGTCACGCAAAAAGGCAGCACCGCAGGCGACTCCCTCACGCCCGAGGGGTTTGTTGGCAACAACGCGGGTGGCGTGTTGGGCGGGATCACCACCGGTCAAGACATTGAGGTGTCGATCGCCATCAAGCCCACCAGCTCGATTTTGATTGCGCGTGACTCGATTGATGCCAACGGCCAGCCCACCGAAGTGCTGACCAAAGGCCGGCATGACCCGTGCGTGGGTATTCGTGCCACGCCTATTGCCGAGGCCATGTTGGCTTTGGTGGTGATGGAGCACGCTTTGCAGCACCGCGCCCAGTGCGGCGATGTGGTGCACGCGGTGGCCCCCATCGCTGCTGGCAAGCCTTAAGGCATGCCGCAACGCCGTCAGCTGTTGCCGTTTGCCGCGCTGTCGGCCAGCTACTTCGCCCACATCGGATTTTTCAACCCCTACTTGCCCTTGTGGTTGCAAGACATGGGCTTGAGCCTGCTGACCATCAGCATTCTTACCGCGGTGCAGGCCACGACCCGCTTGTTTGCCCCTTATGCCTGGGGTGCCATCAGTGACCGCACCGGCGAACGCGTGAAGCTGCTGCGCATTGGCGCGGCGGTGGCTTTTGCATCGGCCTGTTTGTTGTTTCTAGACTGGGGTCCGGTGGGGCTGGGGTTGGTGTTGCTGGTCATGTTCACCCACACCAGCTCGATGATGCCCAT
>JBEGTA010000156.1:0-8147 GCA_041179665.1 Pseudomonadota bacterium | reverse complement strand
GCCAATACTTGGTAGGCCGCCCGCACCTCTGAAGCCGCACCTGCTTTGCTGAGGTGCTCAACCTCCACCACCCTGTCCACCAGAGGGGTCACGCAAAAAACAGGGGCAAACCCTTTCAGTTGGTGCAATAAAAAATTGGCGCTGTGCACATCGCCTGCGTCTAAGTGGGCGGCAATGCGGGGCAGGTCGTCGCCCAAAGTTTGGTGCAACGTGTTGAGCAAGGTTCGCACGCCAGCTTCGTCGCCAATGAAGTCCATGGCCCGATCAACAGACAGGTATTGGGGCGCAGTTGAAGAGTTCATGGGGCGTTCCTTGGGGGCAGATTTTCAAGAGGATGACGTCGTGTCCAGCAAAGCGGCCAAGCCCATCTCGGGTTCAAAGCGTTTGTTCTTGAACATCAGCCGGGTGGGCCCCGGAAACGCCCGCTGCTGGACCGAGTGGCGGGGATCACCAGGGTAGCAAATGGTGCGAATGCCATCGTGGTCAAAGGGCTCTGGCTCAACGATAGGCGGCTGGCGACTTTGGGCTTCGGCCAAGGCGCTGGTGGTGTCCGCGTGCCGGGCCAATTGAACCAAGCTCATGATTTGCGGCGGGGCCAACTCAATCTGGTGCTCCCAATAACGCTCCAGCGCCTCGCGTGGGGTGGTCCACAGGGCCTCGGTGGTCTCGTGGTTGTCGTGTTCGGCGATTTGGCCTTCTGGGACACGCGCAATAAAAAACCGGGTGTCAAAACGTTTGCTGGTCACCGAGGCTTGGCGAGGCGTGATCCAGCGCGTCCACGGGACCAAATGTTGGGTGTCCAGCTGCATAGACAGCGAGGCCATGGCTTGTGCCCAACGTTGGCCCTGGGCCAAAGCGTTTTGCAAGGCTTGCAATTGGTTGCTGCTGGCCGATGGTTGGCCCAACAAAATGCGGCACTCTTCAAAGGCCTCTCGCATCGCCGCCACAAACAAGCCGGCGGCTTGGTGCTCGCCCAACTCGGGTTCGCACAGGCGGTGGTGCAAGGTGGCCGCGTCTTGGCTCAGACACTGGAGCACGCTCGGATGTTGGTCGTCTGCGTCCAGTTTGCCACCAGGAAACACATAAGCGCCGCCCAACACGTTTGAGGCTTGGTGACGCTTGAGCAACAACACTTGCAGCCCATGCGGGCTGTCGCGCAGCAAGACCACTGAGGCCGAATCCAGCGGTGGGGTGGTGATGATCTCGGTGTTGAGTTCCATGTGGGGCTGTCAATCTTGCAACACCAAGGCGGTGTGGGCTGTTTTAAAGTGGGGTGCCATTTCAGTGATCGCCAGATTAGCAGATGAGACCATCTGGACCTGTCGCCCACTCAACCCCATTGCATGAGGAAAATACATGAGCATCGATTTCAAAGGACGTGTCGCCATCGTCACCGGGGCAGGCGGAGGTTTGGGTAAGCAGCACGCCTTGGCGCTCGCTGCGCGTGGCGCCAAAGTGGTTGTCAACGATTTGGGTGGTGACGTGCACGGGGTGGGTGGTTCCGTGTCGGCCGCGCAAGCGGTGGTGGATGAAATTCGCGCGGCAGGGGGCGAGGCCATGGCCAATGGCGCTTCTGTGACCGACTTTGAAGCCGTGAAAGCCATGGTGCAACAGACGTTGGATGCTTGGGGTCGGGTGGACATTTTGGTCAACAACGCCGGCATTTTGCGCGACAAGAGCTTTGCCAAGATGGCACTGGCCGACTTCAAGCTGGTGATGGATGTGCATGTCATGGGGGCCTTCCATTGCACACAAGCGGTGTGGCCCATCATGCAAGCGCAAAACTACGGACGCATTGTCATGACCACATCGTCCAGCGGGCTGTATGGCAACTTTGGCCAAGCCAATTACGGTGCCGCCAAGATGGCCTTGGCGGGCATGATGCAAACCCTCTCGATCGAAGGTGAAAAACACCACATCCGTGTGAACTGTTTGGCGCCCACGGCGGCTACGCGCATGACCGAGGGGCTGATGCCTGAGCAGGTGCTGCAGGCCTTAGAGCCAAGTGCGGTGGTGCCCGCCATGTTGCTGATGGCCAGTGAAGAGGCGCCCAACCGCACCATCATGTGTGCAGGGGCGGGCAGCTTTGAGGTGGCCCACATCACCCTGACGCAAGGGGTGCATTTGGGCACGGGCCCCGACGTGCCCGAGCGCCTGGCCGCAGCGCTGGCGCAAGTCATGGACCGGCAGGGCGAAACCGTGCCGCGTTCGGGATCGGAGCAAGGGACGCTGGAAGTGGGCAAGGCCATGAAGGTGCACGGCATCGCTTAAACGCGAAAGTTCGCCATGCTCTGTGGCCTGGCGACAGGGTGTTACTGGCTGGGATGCTTGGCTTCAGGCTCATCAAACCCAGTTGCCTTTCCGTCAAACCCAACCCTGCCGCCAAAAACAATCATCCTGAAGCTCACGCCAGGCTATGACCTGCGTGGCCTTTGAGAAAACCGCCTCGATCTCCACAGACACAATCGGGTCGGTCGGCTGCTCGGGTTGAATCACCCGACTGACCAGAAAGTGCTTTTGTTTGGCCACAGGTTTGACCGCTGTCCACTTGGACAGCAGAAGTTTTTTGGGGTTCAGGGGGTTCATGCGTGAGGGTCTTCAAGGCCTGCTTTGAACTTCTCGCGCCACCGCATCGGCCAAATCAATTACCGCCATGGCGTAGTAGCTGCTCCAGTTGTAGCGGGTGATGGCGTAAAAGTTTTCGGTGCCTGCCACATAGCTGGGTTCGTTCGGTCCGTTACGCAGTTCGATCAGCGCCAAGGGGCCGGGGTGTTGCAGCGCTGCACTTTCGAGTGCGGCGCCTTTGCCCATAAATTGGGTCACGCTGAACGTCGGCAAGATGTCTGGGGCCAACAGGCCATCCATGTCGGTTTTGCCGGGGGCCAGGGTCACGGGGTAATGCGTGGGCATGCCCGGGCGCCACTGAAAGGCTTTGAAGTAATTGGCGACAGAGCCAATGGCATCGGCAGGGCTGGTGAAAAGGTCAATGCGGCCATCGCCGTCATAGTCCACCGCAAATTTGGCCCAACTGGAGGGCATGAATTGGGGCAGTCCCAATGCCCCTGCATAGCTTCCCCGCACCGCCAGTGGGTTGGCACCGCTGCGTGAAGTCAGCAGCAAAAATTGCTCTAACTCCCCGCGGAAAAAGGCTTGTCGTTCTGAGGCTCTGGGGTGCGCTTGCGGAAAATGAAAGGCCAGCGTGCCCAACGCATCGAGCACCCTGAAGTTGCCGGTGTTTTGGCCATACAAGGTTTCAACACCAATGATGCCCACGATGATGGAGGCGGGCACGCCGAACTCGCCTTCTGCTTTTTCTAGTGTGGCGCGATGGCGCAACCAAAATCGTGCTCCCGCCTGAATTCGAATCGGTTCAATAAATCGTGCCCGATAAGCACCCCAGTCCTTTGCCGCAGGGCTGGCCGCAGGCAAAACCAATTTCTCGACCAAGGGCAAGCGCTGTGCCTTTTGCATGGTTTTTTGTACCCAAGCCGGGTCCAGATTCAGTCTTTGAGCCGCCTCGGTCGCCCAGAGAGAGACGGCTTCATTTTGGTTCATCAGTGAGTCAGCCGCCGTTGCAAGGGCTGGCGTGCTCTTTTGTCGTGCCGAAGGTGCGTTGGTTTTCTTTTTAGCCTTGGCCTGTTGTTTTTTTTGATTCTTTTGGGTGGGCTGAGCTGGGGTTTGGGCCAGCGCTGTCTGGCATGAAGCCCACAGGACACCCAAGCTCATCAAGACCGCAACGAATTTATTCAGGCGCATGGGAGTCAACAACGGAGAGTGAAGAGAGAAAATGCGTTCGGTATCAGTTTAATCGCCCCAGCAGGGGCAAGCCCAATTGGGCGGTTGGCGTGATAAGCTGAAATCCTGTTAAGTGAAGACAAACAACAATATCAACAGCTTGAATGCGCTGTTGATATTTCTGGAAACAAAGATTTATGGGTGCAACAGGTTATTTCACTCACCCCACCTGCATGAAGCACGAAATGGGGGCGGGGCATCCTGAATGTCCCGAGCGTTTGAGTGCCATCGAAGACCGATTGTTGATCACGGGTCTCGATATGGCCCTGCAACGCCGAGAGGCTGGCCCTGCGTCATTGGCCGATATTGAGTTGGCCCATGGCCGCATGCATGTTGCTTCTTTGCGGGGTTTGGGCGATGTGTTGCGCGAAGACATGGCTGCAGGTGGACCAAGGCACTTGTCGATTGATCCCGACACCTCGATCAACGCGCACACGTGGGATGCCGCCTTGTTGTCGGCCGGTGCAGCGATTGAAGCCACCGATGCGGTTATGGCTGGCGAACTCGAAAATGCTTTTTGCGCCGTGCGTCCTCCAGGGCATCACGCCTGCCGAGACAAAGCCATGGGATTTTGTTTTTTCAACAACGTGGCCATTGCCGCCAAACACGCGCTGGAGCGGCATGGCTTGAAGCGCGTGGCGATCGTCGACTTTGATGTTCACCACGGCAATGGAACCGAAAACATCGTGGCCGGTGACGAGCGCATTTTGATGGTGAGTTTTTTTCAGCACCCGTTCTTCCCGGAGGGGGGATCGACTTCGACTGCGGCCAATTTGGTCAATGTGCCCGTGCCGGCCTACACCAAGGGCATGGACATTCGTGAGTTGATCGAGATGATGTGGATGCCGCGCTTAGAGGCGCACAAGCCGGAGTTGATTTTTATCAGTGCCGGCTTTGATGCCCACCGTGAAGATGACATGGGACAGATGGGTTTGGTTGAACAAGACTACGCGTGGATCACGCAACGCATCAAAGAATTGGCCTTGCGCTATGCCAAAGGACGCATCGTCAGTTGTCTGGAAGGCGGCTACAACTTGAATGCTTTGGGCCGAAGCGTCGAGGCGCACTTGCGTGTGTTGGCTGACGTCTGATGCGTTGGGTTGATCAAAATGACATCAGTTTTAGATAGAGGGAAAATCACATGGCGAGCGTGAAGTCTTTGCACATAGCCGATCCCATGGCGTGGCTGGATACCTTGGCTACGGCCGAGTCGCTGCAGGTGTTGGGGGCGTTTGCGGTGTGCGTGGCGCTGGCGTGGCTGGTCGTGTGGGGTGTGCGCCAAGCTTTTGCCGCACAAGATTTGTCGGTGCTGTTGGGCCGGCGTTTGATTGACGGCGTGTTGTTTCCGGCGGTCTTGCTGGGCCTGACCTTTGCCGCCCGAACCCTTTTAACGGGCGACCATCCTGTGGCTTTGTTTGCCATTTTGTTGCCCGTTTGCATCTCTCTGGCGTTGATTCGGTTTGGCGTCAAGGTGTTGCAAGTGGCCTTTGGTGAAGCGGCATTTGTGCGGGTCATGGAGCGCACGATTTCTTGGGTGGCGTGGTTGGCCGTGGTGCTTTGGGTCACCGGCATCTTGCCGCTGGTGTTGGAAGAACTCGACCAGATTCGCTGGAAAGTCGGAGGCTCTTTGTTGTCGGTGCGCACCCTCATCGAGGGCGCGCTCACAGCTGGTGCGGTGTTGATCGTCACGCTGTGGATTTCGGCGGCATTGGAGTCCCGCTTGCTCAAGTCGGCGACCGGCAGTGACTTGTCGCTGCGCAAAGTGATCAGCAACACAGTGCGCGCATTGCTCATGTTTGTGGGCTTGTTGCTGGCGCTGTCTTCGGTGGGCATTGACCTCACCGCGTTGTCGGTGTTGGGCGGTGCCATCGGCGTGGGCATTGGCTTTGGCCTGCAAAAATTGGCGGCCAACTATGTCAGTGGCTTCGTGATTTTGGCTGAGCGCAGCATGCGCATCGGCGACAGCGTGAAGATTGACCAATTTGAGGGGCGCATCACCGACATCAAAGCGCGTTACACCGTGATCCGTGCACCGTCAGGACGTGAATCGATTGTGCCCAACGAGATGCTGATCACTCAGCGGGTAGAAAACTTGTCGCTGACAGATTCCAAAATCTCGCAAAGTACGGTGATCACCGTGGCTTATGACGCACCGGTGGACACGGTCATGTCCCTGCTGCGCCAGGCTTGTGAAGCGCAAGCAAGGGTTTTGACCGAGCCTGCGCCTTCGGTGGCTTTGTCTGCATTTGGCCCTGATGGTTTGGAGTTCACAGTGAGCTATTGGTTTGAAGATCCCGAGGGCGGACAGCTGAATCTGAAGTCGGACATCAACTTGGCGATCCTGAAATCTTTGCAAGAGAACGGCATCCAAATCCCATTCCCACAAAGGGTGGTTCACCTGCACCAAAAGCTTTGAACGGGTGATCGGGCAGCGATCAGGCAACGAGGATCCAACGAGAATCTAATGATGAGCTGCTAATGTCCCCGCCATGAAAAAAGGCACACCCCAGGGTGTGCCTTTTTGTTGCACTGCATTTGAGGCTCAATCCATCATGGACGGCAACCACAGGCTCAGGGTTGGGAATGCCAACAAAATACCCAAGGCGATGATCAACACCAACACCATGGGCCAAACGCCACGGAAGATGGTGCCCAAACCCACTTTGGGCAGCAAGGTGTTCAGCACAAACAGGTTCATGCCGACGGGGGGAGAGATCAGGCCAATCTGAATCACCATCACGATCAGCACACCAAACCAAACAGGGTCAAAGCCCAGCTGGACCACGATGGGGAAGAACAAGGGAATGGTCAACAAGACCATGGTGAGTTCTTCCATGACTGTGCCCAGCAGCACATAAATCAGCATCATGGCACCCACGATCATGATGGGCGACAAACCCAAGCCAGTGATCCAGTCTTTCAACTCAAAAGGCAAGCTGGTGTAGTTCACAAAATTAGCGAAGATCGTGGCGGCAATGAGCAAGGTGAACAGCATGGCTGTGGTGCGCGCTGACTCAACCAGCACTTGCAGCAACACCTCTTTGGTCAGTGCTTTGCGCGCCAGGGCAAACAAAAAGGCGCCCATCGCCCCCATGCCCGCGCCTTCGGTGGCTGTGAAGAAGCCACCGTAAATGCCGCCCAACACCAGCACCACCAACAGCAAGACGCCCCAAATGCCCCTGACAGCCGCCCAGCGCTCGCGCCAGCTGAATTTTTCTCCGGCAGGGGCATGCTCTGGATCGTGCCAAGTCATGAACATCACGGCGACCATCATCAAAAGGGCCGTCAAGATGCCGGGGATCACGCCGGCTGCAAACAACTTGCCAATGTGGGTCTCGGTGATGATCCCGTAAATCACCAAAATGGTGGAAGGAGGAATCATGATGCCCAGCGTGCCGCCTGCGGCAATCACACCTGTGGACATGGCGTCGCTGTAGCCCAGCTTTTTCATGGAGGGATAAGCCACCTTGCTCATGGTCGCGGCCGTGGCAATGGACGAGCCGCAAATGGCGCCAAAGCCAGCGCAGGCGGCAATGGTGGCATGCGCGAGGCCTCCTCTGCGGTGCCCAATGAAGGTGTAGGCCGCATGAAACAACTCGTGTGCCAAGCCGGCGCGGGCCACAAAGTTGCCCATCAGAATAAAGAGCGGAATGACCGACAAGGTGTAAGCAAAACCTGTGTCGTGCACCACTTGTGCTGTGCTGGCCATGGCCGGAATCCAGCCCCGGGTGAGTCCAATGCCCACAATGCCTACCAAGCCCATCGAAAACGCCAGCGGCATGCGCATGAGAGCCAGCACAAAGATGGCTAAAAATCCCAGCAAAGCCTCGGTCACAGCGTGCCTCCTTCGGTCGGTTCTTCTTCTGCTTCTTCAGTGGCCGAAAAGGCTTTGAACAAATGCACCAGACCCGTCAGGGCGCACAACACGCCCATGCCTTGAATGAAGGGGGCCTTGGTGATTTTGAGTTGCGCCGTGGTTTCACCCGTTGCCGCAAATTCGCCTCCGGTCTTCCACATCAGGTAGGCCAAGCCAAACAACAAGCCCGCGCAGACCAAGTTGACCAAAGAGCGCTGAATGCGTTGTACAAAGCGGGGCAACACGGGATCCAGTGAGTCGAACACCACGTGCTCGCCCTTCAGCGAAACCAAGGGCAGGGCGCCAAAAATCACCACCACCATCAGCAGCTCAGTCAGCTCCAGCGAGCCTGTAATGGAGTGCGACAAAAGTTTGCGGCCCGTCACATCCAGAAAGGTCAAGACCATGATGGCCATCAAGGCCAAGCCAGCCAGGGTGCTGACCAAAATTTCGAGAGATTTTTTCAAATTTCACCTCTAAAAAAAACGGTACCTGA
>JBEGTA010000155.1:0-3019 GCA_041179665.1 Pseudomonadota bacterium | reverse complement strand
CAGCGGTTTCGGCGCTCAGCATCACAGCATCGGTACCGTCCAGCACGGCGTTGGCCACGTCGGACACCTCGGCGCGGGTGGGCACTGGGTTGGTGATCATGCTTTCCATCATCTGGGTGGCCGTGATGACGACTTTGTCGTGCACTTTGGCCAGCTTGATCATGCGTTTTTGCAAAGCGGGCACAGCGGCGTTGCCCACTTCAACGGCCAAATCGCCACGCGCCACCATGATGCCGTCGCTGGCCTTCAAAATGGCTTCCAAGTGAGGAATGGCTTCAGCGCGCTCGATTTTGGCAATCAGGCCGGCCTTGTGGCCGTATTCCGCACCCGCCACGTTGCACAACTGGCGTGCCATTTCCATGTCGGTGGCATTTTTTGGAAAGCTCACCGCCACATAGTCGGCGTGCAGACTCATGGCGGTTTTGATGTCGTCCATGTCTTTGGCCGTAAGGGCCGGGGCGGTCAGGCCGCCGCCTTGTTTGTTGATGCCTTTGTTGTTGGAGAGTTCGCCACCCAACTTGACGGTGGTGTGCACCTGCTCACCCTTGACGGCATTCACGGTCAGCACAATCAGGCCGTCATTGAGCAACAACACATCGCCGGCTTTGACATCGCGTGGCAACTCTTTGTAGTCCAAGCCCACGCCCTGCAGGTCGCCCAACTCGGTGCGCGAGGCGTCCAAAATGAAGGGCATGCCGGGTTCGAGCATGACTTTGCCCTCGGCAAACTTGCCCACCCGAATCTTGGGGCCCTGCAAGTCGGCCATGATGGCCACTTCGCGACCGGCCCGTTGCGAGGCTTCGCGCACCAAACGGGCGCGCTCCACATGGTCTTGCGCCTTGCCGTGGCTGAAGTTCAAGCGGACCACATTGACACCAGCCCGAATCATGGCCTCAAGCAAAGCGGGATCGCTGGAAGCAGGGCCTAAAGTGGCAACAATCTTGGTGGCGCGACGGGGCATTGTGGAATCTCCATGTAATTTGGTTTCAATTTTCACACGAAATTGGTTACAAGGCAGGTTCTTTCGGCGACAAGCGCCCGTCCTGTCATCTCCCTGTCAAGTCGCTGAATTAAGCTGAATAGCCATCGTGGGATGGCATTCACCTTTGGATGTCCCATGAATTGATCTTGGTCAGCCCACGGTGTCCGATGGGCGACTAAACTTGAGGCCAAGCGAATACCCCCAAGCGATATGACTGCATTGCACACCCCGACCGAACACCAGCCGATTGGCTTGGACCAGCCCCTGCCGCACCGCAAAACCCTGCGTGAGTGGCTGATTCCTTTGTCTGACCGCAGCACTTTCAGAGCCTTTGTGTTGCTGATCGTGGACTACGCCCTGTTCTTCTCGTTGATTGCCGGCACCATCGCCTTAGAGTCCGTCTGGCTCAAGGTGTTGTGCGCCTTGGCCGCCGGTTTTGTGATTGGCCGTTTGTTCATCATCGGCCACGATGCCTGCCACCAAAGCCTGACACCCCACCGCGAACTGAACAAAGTGTTGGGCCGCATCGCCTTTTTGCCTTCGCTCACACCCTACAGCTTGTGGGACACCGGCCACAACGTGGTGCACCACGGCTACACCAACCTCAAGGGCGTCGATTTTGTTTGGACACCCCTCACCGCCGCTGAGTTTGAAGCCCTGTCGCCGATGCAGCGTTTGCTAGAGCGCGCCTACCGCAGCGGCTGGGCCCCGGGCCTGTACTACATGATTGAGATTTGGTGGAAGCGCGAGTTCTTCCCGAACAAAACCCACATGCCCACGCGCCGCCCCATCTTCTTCAAGGACAGCCTGTTGGTCACGGTTTTTGGGGTGTTGTGGATTGCCGCCATCGTTGCCGCCGCCGTGCTCACTGAGCAGTCGGTGGGCTTGTCGTTGTTGTTGGGTTTTGCTGTGCCCTTCTTCTTTTGGAACAGCATGATCGGCTTTGTGGTGTATGTGCACCACACCCACGTGAAGGTGTCTTGGCACGACAACAAAGCCGCTTGGACCAAAGCGGCGCCTTTTGTCTCGACCACCGTGCACCTGACTTTCCCCTTCAAGATTGGCGCGATGATGCACCACATCATGGAGCACACCGCGCACCATGTGGACATGAGCATTCCGCTGTATCGCCTGAAACAAGCCCAAGCCAAACTGGAAGAAATGCTGCCCGGCCGCATCATCGTGCAGCCGTTTTCCTGGAAGTGGTATTTCGAGACCGCCAAGAACTGCAAGATGTACGACTTCACACGCGAGTGCTGGACCGACTTCAAGGGCAACATGACCAGCCCCGTGCGCGCCAACTTGCCGCCTGCAGCGCAAGCCTGATCCATCCATTGACCTGAACACCAGGCTTAAAAAGCAAGCCTCAAATGCACGTCTGAACATCGCGTGCTTGAAACAAAAACCCCGCAATGCGGGGTTTTTTGTTGGGCGCTGAAAGCCTATTCAACAGGCGCCCCGCTGGGGTCACCCGCTCTGCGCTGGCTTAGCCTGCGGCGCGCTTGGCCAAAATCTCAAAAGCGGGCAAGGTCTTACCCTCGAGGATTTCGAGGAAAGCGCCGCCACCGGTCGAGATGTAGCCGACCTGCTTTTCGATGCCGTACTTGGCAATCGCGGCCAAAGTGTCGCCGCCACCGGCAATGCTGAAAGCGCTGGACTCGGCAATGGCTTGGGCAATCACCTTGGTGCCGTTTTCGAAAGGTGCAAATTCAAACACGCCTACCGGGCCGTTCCAAACAATCGTGCCGGCTTTCTTGAGTTGGGCCGCCAGTTGGGCTGCGGTCTCTGGGCCAATGTCCAAAATCAGGTCGTCGTCGGCCACTTCGGTGGCCTTCTTCACGGTGGCCACCGCGTCGGCGGCAAAGGTCTTGGCCACCACCACATCGGTGGGAATCGGCACCTCAGCGCCGCGCGCCTTCATGGCCTCGATCACGGCTTTGGCTTCGCCCACCAAATCGGCCTCGGCCAGGCTTTTGCCAATCTTCAGGCCCGCTGCCAACATGAAGGTGTTGGCAATGCCGCCGCCCACGATCAATT
>JBEGTA010000154.1:0-7065 GCA_041179665.1 Pseudomonadota bacterium | reverse complement strand
AGGCCAGCGAAGATTCAGCGCGGCTCATGCCCAGCTCGGCTTCGAGTGGGGTCATGAGCAAAGAGAAGGTGTAAAAAACGCTGCCCCAGGTGATGAGTTGGGGCCACGAGAGCCAGAAGCTAAAGTGGCCTGAAGTCAGCGTGCGGGGAGGGCGAAAAAAACACATGCCCCATTATCGTGACACCCGACGGGGTGCTTTGCTCAGTGCGTCTGAAGCCAAGCTTGAACTTGCGCACCCGTGGGCATGGCGGTGACGGCGCCGTGCGCCTGTGTGGACAACGCCGCGGCGGCATTGGCCCAGCGCAGGGCCTCGGGCCATGGCGTTTGCCGTGCCAGTGCGGCGGCCAGTGCGCCTGTGAACGTGTCGCCCGCACCGATGGTGTCCACCACCTGCAGGGCATGACCGGGCACGTGCAAGGGCGCGGTGTTGTGCTGAAAAAGCGCGCAGCCGCGCTCACCCAGCGTCACCACCACCGCTCCAACGCCGCGATGCAGCAGCGTGTGAGCGGCCGTGTCGATGTCTGTGACCTTGGCCAATGCCAGCAACTCGCCCTCGTTGGGCGTGAGCACATCGACCAAGGGCCAGAGCGTCTCGGGCAATGGCATGGCGGGGGCCGGGTTCAGCAGCGTCAGCACACCATGGGCACGGGCAGTTTCAAACGCCGATTGGGTGGCGGCCAGAGGCACCTCACAAGAAGCCATCACCACCCGAGCGTGGGCCAACATGTCTGAGGCCGCTTGAACGTGGGCTTTGCTGAGACCCGCACCCGCGCCGGGGTAGACGGCAATGGAGTTGTCACCGTCCTCGTAAACCAAGATCAGCGCTGTGCCGTTGATTTCGCCTTCGCCGCGCACCACATGCTGGCTGTCAATGCCTTCGCGCGCCCACAGGTCGAGGCCCATTTGCCCAAAATCGTCACCGCCAATGCGGGCAATCAGACCCACCTGTGCGCCTTGTCGTGCGGCGGCAATAGCGGCGTTGCTGCCTTTGCCCCCGGGCAGGCGCTCAAAAGCCTGTGCCATGCGGGTTTGGCCGCGCGTCAGGGGTTGCGCAATGTGGGCAATCAGGTCCACATTCCAGCTGGCCACCACCACCACCTCGAGCGCCATCAGGTCCCTTTGGGTGTGCCGTAACCCATGGTCTGCGGCAACCACAACACAATTTCAGGGAAGACGGTGATGGCCACCAACAGGCTCAGCAGCATGACCAAGAACAACCAGCCTTCGCGCATCATGTCGCCAATCGGGATGCCGGTCAGTGCCTTGATGACAAACAGCAGCATGCCAAAAGGGGGATGGATCAGGCCGATCATCATGTTCAACACCACCAGCACGCCAAAGTGCACCAAGTCCACGCCCAACAGCTTGGCCGCAGGCAGCAGCATGGGCACGAACACCAGCAGCAGCACCGACACGTCCAAGAAGCAGCCCAGAACCAAGAACAGCGCGTTGACCATGAACAAAAACTGCAGACGGCTCAGGTGCAGGTTGTCCACCCATGCGGCCATGGCCTGGGGCACACCTTCGGCGGTGAAGGCGTAGTTCAGCATGAAAGAGCCGGCCAAGATGATGGTGATCACGGCACTGGAGCGGGTCGACTCCAACACCACGCCCCAAAATGCGCGCCAACTCAGCGCCCGAAAAACAAAGGCGGCCAACAGCAAGGCGTGCAATGCCGCCACCGCAGCCGCTTCGGTGGGTGTGAAGGCACCAGAATAAATCCCGCCCAACAACACGATGGGCATGGACAGCGGCAATGCACCGCGGAACAAAATGGTGGGCCATTCCTTGAGTGGAATCGGGTCTTCACGCGGCATGTTGCGTTTGCGGGCGATGTAATGCACCACACACATCATCAAAATGGTCATGCACACGCCCGGCATCACGCCGCCCAAAAACAGCGCGCCGACCGAAGCGCCAGAGACCAGCGCATAAATCACCATCGGGATAGACGGCGGAATGATGGGCCCCAGCGTGGCGCTGGCCACCACCACGGCACCGGCAAAGCCGGGGGTGTACTCGGGTTTCTTGAGCATTTGCTTGATGGTGACCAAGCCGGGCCCAGCGGCGTCGGCAATGGCGCTGCCGCTCATGCCAGAAAAAATCACGCTCACCAAAATATCCACTTGCGCCAAGCCCCCGCGCATGCGGCCCACCAAGATGCGACAAAAATCAAAAATGCGTTCACTCACGGTGCCCGCATTCATGATGTTGGCGGCAAACACAAACAGCGGCACCGCCAGCAGCACATAGCTGTTGTACAGCCCGTTGCTCACCTGCTCGGCCACCAAGCCCAGGTCTTGCCCTTTGACCAGCAGATAGGCCACGCCAGCCATCAGCATGGAAAACCCAATCGGCATGCGCAGCAGCATCCCCACCACCACCACGCCCACCAGAGCCCACAAAGCCAAACTCATGTCGGTTGTCCTTGGGCTTCGAGGCCCTGTCCTTTGATAGCCTGCCAGATACCCCAGACACTGCGCACCACCAAGGCCACCAGAAGCAGCACAAACGGTAAAAACACCCATTGGAATGAGAAGTCCAGCACCGGTGACGATTCGCGCGCCATGAAGTGCACATAGTCCCAGCTGGCCGGAATCGCCACCAAGGCCAAGCTGCCGATCAGCAAGTTGCCCACAATGCGCATGACGCGGCGTGTGCCCACGCTGACGCTGTTCCAGACCAGATCAAACACCACTTGCTCGCGCTCAGGCACCATGAAGGCGGCCGCCCACAAGATGGCCCAGAGGTACAAAATCACGGCCAACTCGTCGGTCCAAGGCAACGGTTTGTTGAAACCGAAGCGGGCCGTGATCTGCACCAAAAAGGTCAGGAAAAGGCAGAGGAAAACAAGGCCGCCGAACGTATCGGCGGCTTTCTTGAACCAGCGCATCTTCATCGGGTGTTGTTGATGCGCTCAAGCATGCCGGCTGGCCACACCTTGGCGTACTCCGACTTGGCATAGGTGTCTTGCACCGACTTGCGGAAAGCCTCCAAATCGGGCGTGCTCACTTGCAAGCCTTGTTGCTTGAAGAAGTCCACGATTTGGCCTTCTTCCTTGATGCGGTTTTCGTTGTTGTATTGGGCGGCGGCTTGCGCAGCAGCTTTGACGTTTTGCTTTTGTGCTGGCGTCAAGGCGTTCCAAGTTTTGTTAGAGATCGCAATGAAGATGCTGTCCACCAAATGGTTGGTCAGCACCAGTTGTTTGGTGACCTCATAAAACTTGGCCGCACGGACGGTGGGCAGCGGGTTGTCTTGGCCGTCAATGGTGCCGGTTTTCAGACCCAGATAAACCTCGCCAAAAGCCAAGGGGGTGGCTGTGGCGCCCAAGGCCTCACCGAGGAACAGCCACTCTTTGGTGCCAGGCATGCGCAGCTTGATGCCTTTGAGGTCGGCCGGCGTGTTCACGGTGCGCGCTTCGCGCAAGTTGACTTGGCGCGTCCCCAAATAAGCGGTCGACAAAATGGTCACGTCCATTTTTTCAGAGACGGTCTTGAACAGGCCTTCTCCGATGGGGCCGTTGAAGACCTTTTGCTGGTGGCTGGGATCGCGCACCACATAGCCTGCCGTGAAGATCGAGAACTCGGGCACCAGCTTGGCCATGTCAAAGGCCGAAATGGCCGACAGCTCCAAGTTGCCACGGGCCATGGCCGCAGGTTCGGTGCCTTGCTTGAACAAAGAGGCATTCAGGTTGATCTGGGTGTCAAACTGGTTGGGCGAGGATTTGTCCAGCGCATCTTTGAACACCGTCCACATCTTGGCGTGCCAGTCGTCGGGCACCGCGGGCGTGGAAATGCGCATCGGAATTTTGGCTTGTGCCAGGGCTTGTGTGCTCATGCCGAGCAGGCTGCCCATGGCCAGCGCTGAAACGCTGGCGGCCAACAGGCCGCGACGCAAAGTGGATTTGTGGTTCATGCTTGTCTCCTGGAGTTGTGGTGGGTGAAACGGGGGTGTGGAAAGGTGAAATTGAATGGATGAAACTGAAATCGCTTATTCGCGCGTGGTGTCTATGTTGAACTGCTGCACTTTTTGAGCGAAGGCCGCGTGGGCCTCTGGGGTCATGGCCACCAAAGGCGGACGCACGCGCAACCAGCCGGGGTCGTTGTGCAAAGTGGCCATCACGCTTTTGAGGGCCGGCATCAGCGAATGCGGTTGCAATAAATCAAGCATGCTTTGCACCCGCTTGGCATCGTGGGGCGTGGTGTCTGCGGTGGATTCGAGCACCATGCGGTGCACGATGCGCGGCAAGAAATTGGCCAGCCCGCTGATGGCGCCGGTGCTGCCCATTGGGCCCATTGTGGGTAGGTCGGGTTCAAAACCAACGTACACCGTGAGCGGTGGCATGAAGGCTTTGGCCAGTGCCACCGAGTGTGCCCGATCGCAGCTGCTGTCTTTGATGCCCGCAATGATCTTGGGGTAGCGCTTGAGCAATTCGGCGATGACGCCATGCGTCAAATGGACGCCGATGACCTGCGGGATGTGGTACAGGTACAGGCGCCAGTTGGCGTGCCCCACGCCTTCGATGACTTGGATATAGGCATTCAGGATGCCTTCATCGCTGACGCCCTTGAAAAAGAAAGGCGGCAACACCAAACAGCCGTGTACGCCCAAGGCCACAGCGTGGCGCGTGAGCTCGAGCGTTTCGGTAACAGCGGTGCAGCTGGTGGAGACCATGATCCGCTCGGCGGGCACGCCGTGGGCGATCAGTTGTTCCACGGCTTGCTTGCGTTCATGCGTCGAGAACGACGGACCTTCGCCCGTGGTGCCAAAGATCGTGACGCCACCGCAACCTGCGCGGATCAATGACAAGGCGTGCGCGGCCAGTTTGGCATGGTCGATGTTCAGCTGCGCATCGAGTGGCGTGAGCATGGCAGGCCAGATGCCCTGAAAGCCATTGCGACTGTTGGTGAGTGAAGAGGTCAAGTGAACTCCGTCAGGATAGGGGTTGGGGTGTCGGCAATCGTGTTGGCCGTTGCGGCCGCAAAAGCATTAGAAGCAGCCGCAGGGTGTGTCGCCTTCTCCCGCTGATCGGGTCGTGAAAGCACCCGGCGGTCTTGCCCCAACACCCGCTGGTGGGCGCTGTGGATGTGAAAGGCCACGTGTTCGGCCACCGCCAGGGGGTCGCGCTTTTTGAGCGCGGCAATCAGGTTCAGGTGTTCCTGCATGGCCGGCAACAAAACTTCGGCCGACAAGGTCGAGCGCTCCAGATGAATCAAGCGTACACGCAGGCTGTTGATGCGGTAGGTTTGTGAAATCAGCTCGTTGCCCAGCGTGTCGATCATCCGGTCGTGTAGTCCCCAATCCACCGAGGTGGCTTCGGTCAGCAAATCGTCGGTGATGGGGCCTTGCCCGGCGCGCTGCACGATGCTCAGGTGTGCTTGCTCGATGGTGTTCAGATCGTGGTCACTGACCGCCTGAACAAAATGCAAGGCGGCCTCGCGCTCCAGCATGCTGCGCAACTGGAAAGCGTTGTGGATCAATTTCAGGTCCACATGGGCAATTTGCAAGCCGCGCTGTGGCACGGTGCGCAGCAAGCCTTCGGCCTCGAGGCGCGGAATCAACTCGCGCACGGCACCCAGCGGCATGTCCAACAACTGCATCAGCTCGCGCTGCGAAACAAACTGCCCGGGCTGCACATTCGCCTGCAAGATCTGCTGGCGAAAATTCTCATACGCGCGGGCGCGCAGAGTTTGGGGGTTGAACGAGGTGGCCATGCGGTCAATCGGTTGCAATGACGCCCTTGCGCAACAGGATGTTGGCGTATTTGCGCAGGTCGCCCGTTTGAACCACCAGTCGGGCTGAGCGGGCGTGCTCATAGAAAGCAAAACGCTCCAGGCTGCCGGGGGTGGCTTCGCCTGCGACGTGCAGCGCTTGCTTGAATTCGGCCATCGGGGGCGGCACTGCCTGTGCATCACCAACCACTTGCATGGTCCAGCTGCAAGGGCTGTCAAAGTGGTCGAGTGGCAACACGCTGAGCACGGCCTGAAGCACTTGGGTTGTGCTCAAGCCGGGCAACTGGACCAGCCGGGCATGGGCTTGCTCTGCAATTCGGTCGGCAGGAAAGTTGGCATCCACCAGCGCCACGTCGTCGCCGTGGCCCAGTTTGGCCAAGCCAAACAGCAGCTGCGGGGTCAGAAGGGGCGAGATGTTTTTAAGCATGACTGGCTAACATGTTAGTGGTGGTAGATGCCGCCGCCACTCCGTGAATACCCGTGTTTGGGTGATTTGCCCACAGCACTGGTCAGCCGCCGTTTTGCCCCCTACGATGGGCGCCTTGTTCCCGCATCACCGCATATGAAAACACCCGTTTTTTTGCCTTGTACTGACGGTACGCGCCTCGGATTAGGTGGCGCTCCTTTGGGCAATTTGTTTGAAGCCTTGGACGATGCGCAAGCCCGCGCGGTGGTCGACGCCGCTTGGGCCGATGGCTGCCGCAGCTTTGATACCGCGCCGCATTACGGCCATGGCTTGTCTGAGCGGCGCTTGGGCGACGCCTTGCGCGGACATGCCCGCAGCCGTTGGCGACTGTCGAGCAAAGTGGGCCGCTTGCTCACGCCTCAAGCCCAAGTGCCGCACGAACAGCACAGCTATGTGAACACCTTGCCCTTTGTGCAGCACTGGGATTTGTCGGCCAGTGGGGTGCGCCGCAGTGTCGAGGACAGCTTGCAGCGCCTGGGCTTGGCCCAACTCGATGCGGTCTACATCCACGACATTGACGCCGCCACGCATGGCCCGCGAGCGGCCGCGGTGTTGCGGCAGGTGCTTGAAGAAACCTTGCCCGAGTTGGCCAGGTTAAAGCAAGCAGGTTTGCTCAGCCACGTCGGCTTGGGCGTGAACGACCACCAGATCGTCGAGCAGGTGCTGCGCCACGCCGATCTGGATGTGCTCATGCTGGCAGGCCGTTACACCTTGCTGGACACGGTGGCCTTGCCCACGCTCATGCCCCAGTTGCTCACGCGTCGGGTGGCGCTGGCGCTGGGAGGGGTGTTCAACTCTGGCATTTTGGCCACGCGGGTGACGAAGGATCGCACCCTGACCTTCAATTACGCACCCGCGGCGCAGGTC
>JBEGTA010000153.1:0-16940 GCA_041179665.1 Pseudomonadota bacterium | reverse complement strand
GGTGAAACCGCCGAAATTGGCGACGGCTGCACGATTTACCAAGGCGTGACTTTGGGCGGCACCTCTTTGTACAAAGGCGTCAAACGCCACCCGACGTTGGGCAAAGATGTGGTGGTGAGCGCCGGCGCCAAAGTGTTGGGCGGCTTTGTGGTGGGCGATGGCGCCAAGATTGGCAGCAACGCCGTGGTCATCAAGCCCGTGCCCGCAGGGGCCACCGCGGTAGGTATTCCGGCCCGCATCATCCCCTCAAAAACAGGTGAGAGTGCTGATGTCTCGGGCACCGACCGCAAGTTCTCGGCCTATGGCATCACGCAAGAGGATGACCCCGTTAGCCAAGCCCTACGCGGTCTGATCGACCATGCGGCCGGACAAGAACACCAGATCGCCATGATTTGGCAAGCACTCGAAAAGTTGTGTGCGGAGCAATCGGTGCAAATGCCCGGCGATGCCGCGATCCGCAAAACGTTTGAGGCTGAAAAGTTCAACCAGTTGCTGGACAAATAAGCGCTTTCAGTCTCGCTTTCAGTCGCGCTTGAATCGGCTCGATTGATTCTGAGCCGGCCCCTAAGATTTAAGAATCACTGGGCAGGGCCGCAGCCGCCGCCATCAACGCTTTGCGTCGCTCGTGCAAACTGCGCCAGCGTTGCTGCGCCTCCGGGTCTTGCCCAGAACTGGCTTGGGTCAGGGCTTCGGTCTCGAGTTGTTTCAGGCGGTCGATCATCAACAAGTTGAGCAATCGGCGCAGCTCTTGCCTGGCCTCTTGTGGGTCGGGCGGCGTGGCCTCTTCGCTGCCTGCAATCGCGTTCAATTTGTCTTGTGCCATCCAACGCGTGGCTTCTTCTGCAAAAGACTGACCTGCCATCAGCTCGCGCAAGGTGGACCAGCCCAAAGCCCCTTGCTCATGAAACTGCGACTCCAGCCATGCAAACAAGGGCCCATGCGGGTCGGGCAGGGCGCACAGCATGGCGTGGTCTTCGCTGGCCAAAGACTCCCACAGCGCCATGTTGCCCAGCAGCAGGCGCGCTGCATGGTCGGCCCGACTGGCCGGCACCGTGCGTGGTCCGGTGTACACAGGGGGTTGATCGCGCTTGAAACGGTTATTGCCAAATTTGCTGTTGGGTGTCCAAGGGGTGTTTTTGCGTTGCCATGTCGGGTTGCCGCTGGCATAGGCACCGTCCCATGACGGGGGCTCGCTGAATTGGCCCTCAAGCGGGGATGGCTCACTCAAGGCACTGACAGCCGCATTGAAGCCTGCGGCGTTGCCAGTTGCAGTTGCAGCAGGGGCGGGAGAGAGGTTATGGCCCCTGCCGCCGTTGCTGGCAAAGCGCTGGTCGCTCGCGGCTTGTTGGCTCCAGAGTTTTTCGAGGCCAGCGGTTTCGAGCTGAATCAATTGCGCCAGCTCGGATAGCAATTGCTGCTTGAGCGCGCCCTCGGGCAGCCATTGCCAAAGCGGACGGGCTTGGCTGGACAGCCGAGCACGCCCTTCGGCGGTTTGCAGGTCGCAGTCAGCACTGGCCGCTTCGATCAAGAAACGTGACAAAGGCATGGCTTGCTTGATTTGCTCTGCAAAGGCGTCTTGACCGAACTCGCGCACATAGCTGTCGGGATCGTGTTCGGCTGGCAAAAACAAAAACTTGATGCTGCGCACATCGGTGGCATAGGGCAAGGCCCCGTCGAGGGCTTTGCGCGCAGCTCGGCGGCCTGCGCTGTCGCCGTCAAAACTGAACACCACCGAGTCGGTGAAGCGAAACAGTTTTTGCACATGGTCAGGGGTGCAAGCGGTGCCCAAAGTGGCCACGGCGTTGGCAAAGCCCAATTGGGCCAGTGCCACCACGTCCATATATCCTTCGGTCACCAGCACGTAGCCTGCACTGTGCAAGGCTTCGCGGGCTTCATAGAGACCATACAGTTCGCGCCCTTTGTGAAACACGGGTGTTTCGGGCGAGTTCAGGTATTTGGGTGTGCCGTTGCCGATGACGCGACCCCCAAAGCCGATGCACTCGCCTTTGATGTTGCGGATCGGGAACATGATGCGGTCGCGAAATCGGTCGTAGCGTTTTTCATCTTCTTCATTGACGATGACCAAGCCACTTTCCGCCAACAAAGGGTCATCGTATTTGGGAAAGATGCTGGCCAATGACCGCCAACCTTCGGGGGCATAACCAAGTCCAAAACGCTTGGCAATTTGGCCCGACAAGCCACGGCCTTTGAGGTAGTCAATGGCGCGAGGGGTTAACTTGAGTTGCTCACGGTAGGCGTCACCGGCTTTTTCGAGCACATCGCTCAGGCTGTCTTGTTTGGCCTTTTGGGCGGCAGCTTTGGCCCGGTCTTCGGGGGATTGTTGTTCTTCGGGCACTTGCATGCCGGTTTGCTGGGCCAAGTCTTTCACCGCTTCGATGAAGGTCATGCCCGCGTGTTCCATCAAGAAACCAATCGCGTTGCCGTTTTTGCCGCAACCAAAGCAATGGAAAAACTGTTTGGTCGGACTGACGCTGAAACTGGGGGATTTCTCGCCATGAAAGGGGCACAGGCCCATGAAATTGGCGCCGCCTTTCTTGAGTTGCACGTATTTGCCCACGACCTCGACCACGTCGATGCGCGACAACAACTCCTGAATGAAAGACTGGGGGATGGCCATAGGGCTATTTTCGCCGATTAGGGGCCACTTCCAGGGGGTAACTCGGCACGTCTTTCAAGACAAATCTGGGCCGTCGGGGGTTAGCCCTTGACGGGCTCAAGTGATGTCAAAGGCGTGGGTGCCAAATTGGCCCGCCTGCCGATCGGCAAAGTAATGCTCGAGGGTTTCTTTCACGGTTCTAAATGCCAATTCGTCCCATGGAATGTCGGCCTCGCTGAACAAGCGGGCTTCCATGGTTTCGTGGCCTGGGTCGAACTGGTCGCTGGTCAGTCGGGCCCGGTAGTACAGATGAACTTGGCCCACGCGGGGCACACTCATCACCGTGAACAGGTCTTCCATGATGAACTGCGCACCAGCTTCTTCGGTGGTTTCGCGGGCCGCACCCTCTGAGGTGGTTTCGCCCAGTTCCATAAAGCCAGCGGGCAAGGTCCATTTGCCTTTGCGGGGTTCGATGTTGCGTTTGCACAAAAGCACTTGGTCTCCCCAGCAGGGCACTGTGCCCACCACATTCAGGGGGTTTTCGTAGTGCACGGTGTTGCAGACGGTGCAAATGGCCCGCAGCTTCGTGTCGCCGTCGTCTGGCAAGCGGCGGTCCACAGGGGCGCCGCATTGTCGGCAATGGCGAATGGTGCGGTCAAACATCATGGCGAAGATGAGTGGGTTGAGGGGCAGGTCATAGGTGAAAGAGAGTCTAACCATTTCGCCCAAAAAAAACGCCTCCAGAAGTGATTGCTCTGGAGGCGTGCAGGTCTCTTGGCTTAGCCCCTGTTCAGGTCAGGTATTGGATCAGGAACAGCGAGATCCCCGGGAAGAACAGCAGCAGCAAAGTACGCAGGGTGTCGCTGATCAAGAAGGGCATGATGCCTTTGTAGCTTTCGCTTAAGGGCACGTCTTTGGCCATGCCATTGACCACATAAACATTCAAGCCAACCGGGGGCGCGAGCATGCCAAAGCCCACAGTCATGAGCACCATGATGCCAAACCAAATGGCGGTGTGTTCAGGCGTCATGCCGAAATCGAGCTTCATGATGATGGGGAAAAAGATCGGGATGGTCAGCAGCAACATCGACAGCTCGTCCATCACTGCACCCAGCACCACATACAGCAGCAAGATGCCAGAGACCACCAACAAGGGCGCCAAGTTCATGGACACCACCATTTCAGCCAGTTGCGCCGGCACTTGCGTGCGCGCCAACGAGGCATTCATCACATCGGCCCCCATGAAAATCATGAAGATCATGGCTGCACTCAGCGCCGTGGCGTGGAAGCAATGCAAAAACTTGTCCCAGGTCAGTTCGCGTCTCAGCAAGGCCGCCAAAAAGGTGGATGCTGCTCCCACGGCCGCACCTTCAGTTGGGGTGAAGAAGCCGGCGTAAATGCCACCAAACACGATCACAAAAATGGTGGCAATTGGCAAGATGCCCTTGAGTGACTCGAAGGTCAGCTCTTCGCGGTCTTCCTGGTCAGGCGCTTGGCCTGGCACCACGCGCACATAGATGGCGATCGCGATCATGTAACCCACCATGGCAATGATGCCGGGCAGCATCGCAGCAGCAAACAGCTTGGCGATGTTTTGTTCGGTCAAGATGGCATAAATCACCAAGGGCACCGAGGGCGGAATCAAGATGCCCAAAGTGCCACCCGCGGCCAGTGTGCCGGTGGACAAACGGCCCGAATAACCATGACGCTTCATCTCGGGCAAGGCCACGCCCGTGATGGTGGCCGCCGTGGCCACAGACGAACCACAAATCGCACCAAATGCGCCGCAGGCCAGCACAGCGCCCATGGCCAAGCCGCCCTTGAAGCGGCCCATGACCGCAGCCGCAAATTGGAACAACGCTTTGCTGATGCCGCCTTGGGTGGCAAAGTGCCCCATCAAGATGAACAAAGGGATGACCGACAGGTCGTAGTTGGCCAAACGGGCAAAGGCCAGGTTGTTCAAGAAGTTCAAGAAAGGCGACATGCCGGACTGCAAAACAAAGCCGACAGAACCTGCCAAAAACATGGCGCCGGCAATGGGCACGCGCACCACCATCAGCACCAGCATGATGCAGAAAATCAACAAGGCCAAAGTGATCGGGGTCATGCCGCGGCCTTGTTGGAGTTGTTAAATGCAGAGAGCGTTTGCAGGGCTGCAATCAAGGCGCTGATGCCAAAAGGAATGCACATGCTGGTGAAAACAATCCAGTCTGGAAAGCCCAGCAACATGGAGGCGCCCATGGTTTCTTTGGCATTGATGGCGGCCACGCCGCAGCGCCATGACAACAAGAAAAAAATCACGGTCATGAAGAAGTCACCCAAGCGATCGAGCTTGAAGTTGGTGGACTCGCTGCATTTAGAGGTGAAAAAATCCACGATGATGTTTTCGCGCTTGAGCTGGCACAAAGGCATGAACAAGGCAATCGCTGCACCCGCGCCGACCCCGGTTAATTCAAAATCACCAATCAAGGCAGAGTCAAAGAAGTTGCGCCCAATCAGGCTGTAGCAGGTCATCAGCATCAGGGCGGTCATGACCATGCCGCCCAATATGCTGCAGATGCGCGCCAGGCGCTCCAGAGAATTTGAAAACATCATGGTGAGGTTCGGCAGACGAGAAATCGAATATTTATGGGTGGACCAGCATGAAGCCATTGCCCTTAGGCGGTCGAAAAAAGAGCAGGGCGGTCCCTGCTCTTAGCTCAGTTCAAGCCCACCTTATTTGGTGTACTGCTTGATCAGGTCGGTGGCGGTTTGCAACATGCCTTTGCCGTCCATGCCTTTGCCGGTCATCTCGGCCACCCAAGCATCGTCCAGCGCGTCGGTGGCTTTCTTCCACTTTTCCAATTCAGCTTTGGGGATGATGCTGATTTTTTGGTTGGCAGAAGCTTCAAAGACTTTCTTGCCGGGCACGTCATGGCCGGCTTGGGTTTTGCCCATGAAAGCAGACAGTTCGCGACCCGAGTTCTTGTCAATGATCGCTTTCAAGTCTGCGGGCAGTGAGTCGTACTTGGCCTTGTTCATGGGCACCACAAACACGGTGGTGTACAGGGCGTTGTAGCTGCGGTCGGTTTCGGCGGTGAAGTTGGTCAACTCGTTGACCTTCAGACCAGGCGCGACTTCGTAAGGAATCACAGCACCGTCAATCACGCCTTTAGACAACGCTTCGGGCACTTGCGGCACGGGCATCGCCACGGGGGTGGCACCCATCATCGCCACCATCTTGTTGACTTGGCGAGTCGGTGCGCGAACCTTCAAGCCCTTCAGGTCGGCCATGGTCTGGACGGCTTTGGTCTTGGTGTAAATGTTGCCTGGGCCGTGCACGTGGATGGCCAACATCTTCACGTCTTTGTAGTCGTCTTGCACATATTTTTGGGCAAAGTCCCAAGCCGCGCGGCTGGTGGCTTCGGCATTGGTCATCATGAAGGGCAACTCGAACACTTCCAACTTGGCCAGTTTGGGGGTGTAGGCTTGCAAAGTCCAAGCTACGTCGACCACGCCATCACGCGCTTGTTCATACAGTTGCACGGGAGTGCCACCCAGTTGCATGGAGGGGAAAATCTCGCACTTCAGGCGGTCTTTAGAGTCGCGTGCAATGTTTTTGCACCACTCGCCCAACATGGTGGTGTGCTGAATAGTCTGCGGGCCCAAGAAATGGTGCACCTTCAGGGTGATGGTCTGGGCTTGAACGCCCCAGCCAGCGGCCATCAGGCCCATGGCCAGAGCCGATTTTTTCAAAAATGGGGTCATTCGAAGTCTCCTGTTGTTTGATAAAAATGACATGGTAAACCACCCGATGGGTCGGATTATGGACCTGAACATGAATTATGTTGCAAGATTTTCAGAATAAATTTAGGGTTAACACTGATTTTTTGGTGAATTTTGCACTTTTGTTCATTAAGTGATCTTCACCTTGAGCGGCTCCAAGCCGGCCACCTGGCCGACCAACAGGTCGCCCGCCACCACGGCGGCCACGCCCTCGGGGGTGCCGGTGTAAATCAGGTCGCCAGGCTGAAGCTCCCAAGCGGCCGACAAATGCGCGATGGTTTCAGCCACATTCCAGATCAATTTAGACACTTGGCTGCGCTGGCGGTCGGCGCCGTTGACTTGCAAGCTGATCTCGGCCTGGTTGACCTCGCCTGCTTGAGCCCACCGTGTGATCGGGCCGATGGGTGCAGAGTGGTCAAAAGCTTTGCCAATGCACCAAGGGCGACCTTGTTTTTTCATCTCGTTTTGCAAATCACGCCGCGTCATGTCCAGCCCCACGGCGTAGCCATAGATGTGCTGGGCCGCTTGCGCTTCTGTGATGTTGCGTCCCCCTTGGCTAATGGCCACCACCAACTCGATTTCGTGGTGTAGGTTTTGCGTCAGGCTGGGGTAGGGCATGTGCCCGATTTGCCCGGCCTCAACCACCACCAAGCTGTCGGAGGGTTTCAAGAAAAAGAAAGGGGGTTCACGCCCGGTGAAGCCCATTTCTTTGGCGTGTTCTTCGTAATTGCGACCCACACAGTAAATGCGGTGAACGGGAAAGCGCTCGGTTTGGCCGAGGACTGGCACTGAAACAGTGGGTGTTGGGGGAAAAACAAAACTCATGAATCACTTTCAATAAAGATGTTGAAGCCCTGCGGGAGCAACTATTTGCTAAGTGCGCTTACTATAGGAGCCTGTCACACCCCCGTGACTGGTGATAACCCTTTATGGGATGGAGAGCACCCCCAATGACCCCCCGATTTGATGTGAATGCCGCGCCCGGTCATTTGATTCGGCGTGCGCACCAAATCTCTGTGGCCATCTTCAACGCGCATTTGGCAGCAGCCGATGTCACGCCCGTTCAGTTTGCGATTCTGAATGCGTTGCAAAACAAACCCGGTGTGGACCAAATCACTTTGGCAAAGCATGTCGCGTTTGATCCCGCTACTTCGGGCTCGGTAATCGGCCGGCTGGAAAGCAAGGGGTGGGTTGAGCGGCGCGCCGATGAAGTCGATCGCCGTCGCAAACTGCTGGTGCTGACGCCTCAGGGCTTGCAGGCCTTGCAAGGCATGCACGCCGCGGTCACGGCGGTGCAGGCAGAAATTTTGGCACCTTTGCCTTTAGCCGAGCAGGCGCAGTTCATGCAGTTGCTCACGCAATTGGTGGCGGGGCATGAGCAAGGTGAGGGCTGAGCTCTTCGGCCAGAATGCCAGCCCTTTTGGCAGCAGGTCAGACCGACTTGGTGGCCAATTCAAAATGCTCCACATGGGGCGGTGCCGCGAAGAATGGGCCCACAATGGCGCGCCACTCGGTGAACAAGGGCGATTGGCGAAAGCCCACCGTGTGGTCCTCTAAGGTGTCCCAAAAAATTTGCAACACATAGCGCTCCGGGCTTTCGATGCCGCGGTTCACTTTGGCTCCTTGAAACCCCTTGGCACGACTGGCCACGGTGTTCAAGCCATGTTCGATGGCTTTTTCAAAGTCGGCTTGTTGGCCGGGATGAATGCGGATGTCGGCAAGTTCAAGAATCATGGGGGAGGCTTTCAAGTGAGTTGGTGATGGGGGTAATGAAGGGCTCAACCTTAACGCCATCAACCTTAACGCAAATGCGATGCGGCTGAAGTGCCCGATGCGGGGCGAGAGGCATGCCAGACCATGGCAGCAAACAACACCGACACCACCGCTAAAGCGGCAGTGCTGGTGATCCAAAACGTGTCCACGCTGGCGCGCATGGGCCACGCCGAGCCCCCGCCTTGGTAGGCCCAAAGATAGCCCCCATACAGACCTACACCCCACAGCAGCGCGGTGTAAATCAGCAAGGGCCGCAAGGTGATGCGGTAGCAACGCAGTACATAGACGCAAACGGCCTGTACAGCATCAGCCAAGTGGTAAAGCGCCACCCAGGCCAACCAGACACTGGCTGCTTGCACCACTTGGGCATCGGTGCTGAAGGCTTGGGCCACCACTTCGCGGCCCATGAACAACAGCGCAGCGCCGATCAAGGCCGCGCCTATCGCCAAGCCAATGCCAAGGCCAGCGGCGCGGCGCGCTTTGTGTGCTTGACCGGCTCCAATCCAATACCCTGTTCGGGCACTGCAGGCGATGCCCAAGGCCAGCGGCACCATGTACAACAGGGCGGCCAAACTGGCGGCAATTTGGTGGCTGGCCAAGGCCACTGCCCCCAAGCGCGCAATGAACAAAGCCATCAAGGTGAACGAGGTGACCTCGACCATGATCGACAAACCGGCGGGAATGCCCAAACCCAAAAAACGCCGAATGATGGGCCAATTGGGTTTTTCTGGCCACCGCCACAAACCATAGGGTTGGTAAATGTCTTGTGTGCGCAGCAGCCACAACCCGGCCAGCAGCATGAGCAGGTTCACCGCCAAAGTGGCCCAAGCGCAACCCACAACGCCCATGCCGGGCACTCCAGGCAAGCCAAAGGTCAGGGCGTAAGACAAAGGCACCTTCACCAACAATGCACCCGCCTGCAACCAAGTCACCAAGCGGGGCAGCCCCAAACTTTGGTTGAGTGTGCTGTACATGCGAAACATCAGTGAGGGCACCAGCGCCATGGCCAAGATGCGCAGATAAGCCCGCACTTCGGGCCACAGTTCTGTGGGCACCTCGGTCAGCGAAAGCCAAATTTCTGGAAACCACAAACCACCGATGCCCAACACCGAAGCCCCAGTAGCAATGTAAAGCGCTTGCCTGACGGCGCGCCCCAACTCGGCATGGCGTCCGCCGCCATGCAGCTCGGCCCATGCGGGTAGCAAAGCCTGCATCAAACCGTTCAAGGCCACGTAAATGCTGATGTAAATAGACGAGGCCAGCGACAACACGGCCAAGGCCTGTGGGCTGTAGCGTCCGGCAATCAAAGTGTCAGCAATGCTGAAAGACATCACCGCCAATTGGCCCACCAGCACGGTGCCTGCATGGCGGGCGATGATGCGCAACTCGGACATAGGTCAGTTTTGCGGTGGCGTGGCGGGCAGGGGCAAGCCCGTGGCCGGTTGGTAAATGACCCAGGTTTCGGTTTTGTCGGTCGGACGTTTGATGGCAGTGACTTCCATCCAGCCCAAAGCGTCGATTTTTTCAGACCACTCACCTTGATTGACTTTGTCGACGACCAACCAGTTGCAATCGGCTTGTGGGGCTTGCAGGGGCCTCAACTTCAGATTGGCGTGGTAAGTCAAAGCCGTGCCTTGCGCTTTGTTGATGCCGGCATATTGCATGCACAGCGTCGGGCCCGTGACGCGCATGACTTTTTGAACCAGTGGCGCATAACTGCGTGCGTAATCGAGCAACGGCAACCACAAGGTGGTGAGCAACAACCAACACAGCACGGCACCGCCCGCCGGTAACACCAAACTCTTCCAAATGGCGGCGCGGTGGTAGCCTGTGCGCCAGCGCACCAAGGCGGCCCAAGCCACCGTGGCCAACACGGCCACAGCCGTGAGGCCGATGGAAAACTCTGGGGAGAACTCAGGCGCCAAACGCGTCACGTTAGCGGCCGTTTTGGCAGGCGTGCCGGTTTGCATGGCCACCCAGACCACCCAAATGATGAGCGCACAGGCGCTGAAAAACAGCAATGTGAACCAGTCGATCAAGGCTCCCAAGCTGCGCTTGAGTGTGGGCAGCGCCAAGGCCGCCAACGTGGCCACAGCCGGTAAAGCCGTTAAGAGTGCGCGGTCTGATAAGCCCGTGAACCACGTTGCGCCCACGGTGACCAAGGCAAACCACAAGGGCAAGGCCAAATGCAAAAAGCGCCAACCTTGCGACAGTTGACCGCGCCACCGCCACAACGACCACAGCGCCAATGGCCAAGCGGGCCAGGTGAACCAAGCGATCAGTTTGGCCAAGACGTGCACATCGCCGATGCGGTGCGGCACCACACGCCAGCGCCACAAATCGAGTGCTCCCGCAGTGGTGATGCAGACCAAACAAATCAGGCCCAACAGACCCCAGTCCAACATGCGCAGCCGATGATGCGTGGGGTCGGCTTGCGCTGTTGCGCAGAGCAACGCGCCGCCAATGCCCAGCCAAAGCGCTACAGCGGGAGCGCCCGAAAGCGTCAACCCCATCATGCTGGCCGCTATTGCCAGCAGGCTTTGCAGGCGGTGCCGCCCCGAACTGGCCAAGCCAAAGAACAGCAAAGCTGTGAAGAAAAGTTGCGTGAGCGCGGGCGTGGTTTCGTGCGACAACTGCGCGAGGCCCAAACAAGCCAGAAGGGCCAACAGGCCGCCATCGGCCATGGCGCGGGCGTAGTCTGCCGGTTGCGCCTCGCCTCCAAAAGCAAAGGCCACTGGTTGTGCAGAAGGATGTCGGGTCAAAGCATAAACCGCGTACCAAGTGGCGGCCAAGGTCCCGGTCAACATCGCCACAAAAGGCAAGCGGGCAAACAAAGCCTCAAGGCCTGCCGGAGCCCACTGCACAAACAAGGCGCCCAGCCAATAAGGTAGCAGGGCCAACTGGGGATCGGGGCTGCCCAGCAAGATGGGCTGCAGCCATTGGGTGAAATTGGCACTGGAGGATTGAGCCAACTGCAACATGTAGCCAAAGGCTTCGATGTCTTGCGACTTCCAAGGCGTGCGCCCCAAAAAACCGGGCAACACATAGGCCGCGCACAACAGCAGCAAGGCCAGACGGGGCAGTCTGCGCACAGCGCTTTGCGCAACGATGGCGGGGCTGGGTTGGTTCACGGCTTAAAAAGTTATTTGCACATTCGAGGCTGTCGGTGACTGCTGGCGCGCCAGTTCACCATTGAAAAAGGGCAGGCCGGTTGCCCGGGCTGCCCTTAACTGACACCAAACAAGTTTTATTTGGTGACGGTGGTCTTGCCAAAACGGTTGCGGAATTTTTCCACGCGACCGCCCATGTTGTCGACCGACTTTTGTGTGCCAGTGTAGAAGGGGTGCGACTCGCTGGTCGTATCCAATTTGTACAGGGGCAACTCGCGACCGTCTTCCATGGTGATGGTCTCTTTGGTGTTAGCGCATGAACGTGTCACGAACTTGAAACCATTGGACATGTCTTGGAAGCAAATTTCACGGTAGTTGGGGTGAATGCCTTCTTTCATGGGGAAATCCTTTTATTTTCGCTACGGTAGCCACACCACGGCCAATCCGAGTGCACTTTCCGCAAAACCTGTCAATTATAGGGTATCAGCCGCCTCGACGCATCATGTCGAAGAATTCGGAGTTGTTCTTGGTCGCTTTCATGCTCTTCAAGACCATTTCCATGGCTTCAATTTCGTCCATGTTGTACATGAACTGACGCAAGATGCGGGTTTTTTGCAGTACTTCTGGCTGGAGAAGCATCTCTTCGCGGCGCGTGCCACTGCGGTTCAGGTTGATGGCCGGGAACACACGTTTTTCGTACAAACGGCGCTCTAAGTGAATTTCACAGTTGCCAGTGCCTTTGAATTCTTCAAAGATCACCTCGTCCATGCGGCTGCCGGTGTCGACCAATGCGGTGGCGATGATGGTCAGGCTGCCGCCTTCTTCCACATTGCGTGCCGCACCGAAGAAACGCTTGGGGCGTTGCAAGGCGTTGGCATCCACGCCGCCGGACAACACTTTGCCTGACGATGGGACTACGTTGTTGTAAGCCCGAGCCAGACGGGTGATCGAGTCCAGCAAGATCACCACGTCTTTTTTCAATTCGACCAGACGCTTGGCCCGCTCAATCACCATCTCGGCCACGTGCACGTGGCGCGAGGCGGGTTCGTCAAAGGTGGAAGAAATCACTTCGCCGCGCACGCTGCGTTGCATTTCAGTCACTTCTTCAGGACGCTCATCGACCAATAAGACCATCAGGTGGACATCGGGGTAGTTGGCTGTGATGGCGTGGGCGATCTGCTGCATCATCACGGTCTTGCCCGATTTGGGCTGCGCCACGATCAGGGCACGCTGGCCGCGGCCCAATGGCGCAATGATGTCGATCACGCGGCTGGTGATGTTTTCATCGCCCTTGATGTCGCGCTCCAAGCGCATCTGTTCTTTGGGGAACAGGGGCGTTAAGTTTTCAAACATCACCTTGTGTTTGTTGTTCTCGGGCAAGTCACCATTGACTTGGTCGAGTTTGGTCAATGCAAAGTAACGCTCACCGTCTTTGGGAATCCGTACTTCGCCCTCGATCATGTCACCCGTGTGCAGGTTGAAGCGGCGCACTTGGCTGGGGCTGATGTAGATGTCGTCGGTGCTGGCGGTGTAGCTGGAGTCGGGGCTGCGCAAAAAGCCAAACCCGTCAGGCAAGATTTCGAGCACGCCATCGGCAAACACCTGCTCACCCGCTTTGGCGCGTTTTTTGATGATGGCAAACATCAGCTCCTGTTTGCGCATGCGACCGGTGTTCTCGATCTCGAGCGTGTCGGCTTGCTTCAGGAGTTCGGACACATGAAGTGCCTTGAGTTCATTCAAATGCATGGGAATTGGCCTGTGTCGAAGCGGTCTTAATATCGACCGTTTTCAGATAACCGAGTGGAAATATTTAGAGTCGGAGGGCGCCCGGGGTTGGGGCTGGTACATCCGTCAATCAAGGCGTTGGTCCCTGTTCGGGTTGCCTTGTGGAAATTATGACAGGTTTTGCTGGGGGGCTGAAAACAAAAAAACCGGGGTTGTGTTCCCCGGTTTTGCGTTTGAAGGTGCCCGCGAAAACGGGCCCTTCAGGGGGTCAGGCCAATTGCTGGTCGATGAAAGCGGTGAGTTGCGACTTGCTCATGGCGCCGACTTTGGTGGCGGCCAACTGACCGTCTTTGAACACCATCAGTGTGGGGATGCCACGAATACCAAATTTGGCTGGCACATCGCGGTTGTCGTCAACGTTCATTTTGGCAATCTGCAATTTGCCTTGGTAGGCCGTGGCCACTTCGTCCAAGATAGGGGCAATCATCTTGCAAGGGCCGCACCATTCGGCCCAGAAGTCAACCACCACAGGTTGACTCGACTGGAGTACGTCGGCTTCGAAAGTGGCGTCGGTAATGTGTTTGATCAAATCGCTGGCCATGGCCTATTCCTTGTGAACATTGAAGATGCGGCTAAAGTCACGGCTATTTTGACAGAATCCAACGGCCGCGCTTGTCACGCTTGCGTGGTCCACACACAAAAGCATGACATTTCCTTCGCCCGATTCGGTTTCAAGTAGCGTGGCAGATCTGACCGTCGACGTGGCCATTGTGGGCGGTGGGCCCGCGGGCCTAATGGCGGCCGACGTGTTGTCAAGCGCTGGTCAATCGGTGCATGTGTTTGATGCTATGCCCTCGGTGGGGCGTAAATTTTTGTTGGCCGGCAAGGGGGGCTTGAACCTCACGCATGCCGAGTCGCCGGATGTGTTTCGCACCCGCTATGGCCAGCAGCAAACTGCGGTTGGCGCATGGCTCGACCAGATGGACGCCCAAAGCGTGCGCGATTGGGCCAAAGGCTTGGGCGTAGAGACTTTTGTGGGCACCTCAGGCCGGGTGTTTCCGCAAGAAATGAAAGCCGCACCCTTGCTTCGGGCGTGGTTGCACCGCTTGAGGCATCCGGCGTCGGGTGTGCCGGTTCAATTTCATATGCGTCACCGGTGGCAAGGCTGGGACGGCCAGCACCTGATGTTTCAACCCACAGGCCCCACTGGGGTCACGCGGGTCAAGGCGCGTGCGACCTTGCTGGCGCTGGGTGGCGCAAGTTGGCCACGTTTAGGTTCGGACGGTGCTTGGGTGCCTTTGTTGGCCGAACAGGGGGTGCCGATTTCTCCTCTCAAGCCGGCCAATTGCGGGTTTGATGTGTGGGGCCGAGACGGCGCTGGTTGGACCGAGCACTTCCGCAGCCGCTTTGCCGGCCACCCCCTCAAGTCGGTGGTGCTCCGAGTTACTTCGGCTGGGGTGGGTGAAGGGGACGGCACCTTGGCCACCAAGTTTGAGCGCCAAGGCGAATTTGTGATCACTGAAACAGGTGTCGAAGGCAGCCTGATTTATGCCGCATCGGCGGGCTTGCGAGACGATTTGGCCCAAGGCGAGACCCAGTTTTTGCTGGATTTACTGCCCCATTTGGGCATGGCGCAAGTTCAATCGGCCGTTCGTTGGCCGCGCGGCAGTCGGAGTTTGTCCAGCCATTTGAAGAGCCGTTTGGGCCTCGAGGGGGTCAAGTCAGGGCTGCTGTACGAACTGTGTTCACCGCAAACGCTGGCCAACCCCGACGCTTTGGCGCAAGCCTTGAAACAGTTGCCTATTCGCCTAAAAAACCCCAGGCCGGTGGCCGAAGCCATCAGCACCGCAGGGGGCGTGGCCCTTGAGGGGCTGACACCGAATTTGATGCTTTCACAGCGTCCGGGGGTGTATTGCGCTGGCGAAATGCTGGACTGGGAAGCCCCCACGGGCGGCTATTTGCTGACGGCTTGTTTGGCCAGTGGCAGGCGCGCTGGACAGTCTATTTTGTCGGTTTTGTAACAATTTCATACAAATTGTGTCTTCCGTATGACCGTGTGGTGCGTTGAAGTTCAGTGAATAACTTCATTCAAACCGAGGTGGACATGTCTCCAGAAACTTCCCAGGAATACCAGCGCGCCGTAGAAGAGGCCGCCAACGCCTTCATGAAGGTGATGGCTTTGCGCGGGTTCAATGTTCGAGATTACCCCCAGAATTTCGTCGCTCAAATGGCACAACAGACCCGTTTGACCTTTGAGGCCAACCGTCACGGTGCCCACAAAAACGCCAACCAATTGGTGTCTGACATGCTGCGCGCCGCGCCTACGGTCACTGTGGTGGCCCCGGCAGTGGCGCCTGCCAAAGTCAAATCTTTGCCCTTCCCAGCCTTGCGCCGTCGCATGGCTTGATGCCCCATCAGTTTTTTCGGGTTTTGTAGCGCAGCAAGACCCGAAGATGTCCTGGCATTTGTCACTCTTTCAGCCATGATGAGGGCGTCATCGGCTGTTTCCCCTCAAGGTGTGTTGGCATGAAAGTCCAACTTTTCTTTCGGGATTTGGGCATCTTGATTTTGACCATTTGGGTCTGCATGCCCGCTTGGGCACAGGATCGCTCCCCCGTCATTCAGTCCGAGAAGCACGCCTTCCATGTGGTCAGGTTGTTAAGTGGGCTCGAAAACCCTTGGTCGATGGTGTTTTTGCCAGACGGCCGGATGCTGGTCACCGAGCGCACTGGCCGGCTAAGGCTGGTGGGACAGGATTTCCGGCTGGAACCCAAACCCATTGAGGGTTTGCCTCAGGTGTCGGTGCAAGGCCAAGGCGGCTTGTTTGACGTGGCACTGCATCCGCAATATCCACAAAACGGCTGGATTTATTGGGCCTTCAACGCGCCGGGACCGGGCGGTTGGGGCACGGCTTTAGCCCGCGGCAAGTTAAAAGGTCTTCGCATGACCGAGGTTCAGTTGCTCTTTAGCATGCAGCCCAAAACACGCTCTGGACAGCATTTTGGCGGCCGCATTGTGTTCGACAAAGCGGGCATGTTGTACCTGACCCTGGGCGACAGAGGCGACAAGGAGCGTGCCCAAAAATGGGACGATCATGCGGGCTCGGTCATCCGTTTGCACGACGATGGGCGCGTGCCCACCGACAATCCTTTTGCCCATCGGGCTGGGGCATTTCCTGAAAAATGGACGCTTGGCAATCGCAACATGCAAGGCGCGGCGCTGCACCCCAAGACCGGCGAGTTGTGGACCCATGAGCACGGTCCGCAAGGCGGTGATGAGGTCAATGTGATGCGCGCTGGCCAAAACTATGGCTGGCCCGTGATCACCTATGGCGTCAACTATGGCTTGGGCACCCGCATCGGTGAAGGTCACAGCAAAGCCGGCATGGTGCAACCTTTGCATATCTGGTCGCCCTCGATTGCACCTTCGGGCATGGCCTTCGTCAACGGCACACAATTTCCTCAATGGAACGGCGATTTGCTCGTGGGTGCCTTGCGGGGACAGATGCTGGTGCGTCTGGCACTGGATGGAGAAAAAGTCCTGCGCGAAGAGCGGTTGCTACAAGGCCGTGTCGGTCGCATTCGAGATGTTCGAATGGGGCCAGACGGTTTTGTGTACCTGCTGACCGACGATTCTCAAGGGGCTTTGCTGAGACTGGAGCCCGTCAGGACCTGCAGCAATTGTCCAAGTCCTTGATTCATGAGGACTTGAGAGGAAGAAGTTGACGAGCCTTGACCCCGGCACTGACTCCACAGTTAGGGCTGCTTTGTACTCGTTCCCTCTGGGAACTGCGAGGTTCCCCAAGTTCAACTTGACCAGATGAACGCTTTGTATCACCGGAAAGTGACACAAATTTTAGCGCTCTGAAGTCATCCACACAACATGATTTTTTGGGTGTTGTCTAGATCGTAGAAGTCCATTGAGTAACGACACACGGGGGGAGGGGTAGG
>JBEGTA010000152.1:0-2620 GCA_041179665.1 Pseudomonadota bacterium | reverse complement strand
TGGACACCAACCTGAAAGCGGTTTTTCGCATGAGCCGTGCAGTGATTCGCCCCATGATGAAGCAGCGCTATGGCCGCATCATCAGCATCACCAGCGTGGTGGGCGCCTCGGGCAACCCCGGCCAGGCCAACTATGCCGCCGCCAAAGCCGGCGTGGCCGGCATGACCCGCGCTTTGGCCCGCGAATTGGGCAGCCGCAACATCACGGTCAACTGCGTGGCCCCCGGCTTTATTGAGACCGACATGACCGCCAGCTTGCCCGAAGAGCAACAAAAAGCACTCTTGGGCCAGATTCCGTTGGGCCATTTGGGCAAGCCTGAAGATATTGCCCATGCGGTGGCCTATTTGGCCGGTGCGCATGCCGGCTATGTCACCGGGCAAGAATTGCATGTCAATGGTGGCATGTTCATGGCCTGATTGTCGGAAACCCCTTCCGGACAGGTAAAATCTTCATTTTTCACAACCCTCAGAGGGAACCCATGAGCGATATCGAAGCACGTGTCAAAAAAATCATTGCTGAACAACTCGGCGTTGAAGAGTCACAAGTCACCAATGAAAAAGCCTTTGTGGCTGATTTGGGCGCAGACTCCTTGGACACGGTGGAACTGGTGATGGCACTCGAAGACGAGTTTGGCATCGAAATTCCTGACGAAGACGCAGAAAAGATCACCACAGTGCAAGCGGCGATCGACTACGCCCAAAGCAAGAAGGCCTGATTGACGATGACCCGGCGCCGCGTTGTTGTCACGGGTTTGGGATGCGTCAGTCCTGTGGGCAACACGGTTGCTGAGGCATGGTCCAACCTGCTCGCCGGTCAATCCGGTATTGGTGCAATCACCCGTTTTGATGCTTCTGCCATCGCCTGCCGGTTTGCGGGTGAAGTCAAAAACTTTGATCTCGAGTCCTACATCGGTGCCAAAGAGGCACGGACGATGGACCGTTTCATTCATTACGGTGTGGCTGCCGCCACGCAGGCGATTCGTGACGCCGGTTTGCCCAGTGGCGAAGCCCTGAGCGAAGACCAAGCCTGCCGCATGGGCGTGGTGATTGGTTCTGGCATCGGCGGCTTGCCGCTGATTGAAGAAACGCACACCGAATACACGGCACGTGGTGCACGTCGTATTTCCCCCTTCTTTGTGCCTGCCTCGATCATCAACATGATCTCTGGTCATGTCTCGATGCGCAATGGTTTCAAGGGCCCCAACCTCTCGGTGGTCACTGCTTGCACCACTGGTCTGCACTCGATTGGTGAAGCCGGTCGTTTGATCGAATACGGCGATGCAGACGTGATGGTGGCGGGTGGCGCAGAAGGCTGCGTGTCGCCCTTGGGCGTGGGTGGCTTTGCCGCCATGCGCGCATTGTCAACGCGCAACGACGACCCCACAGCCGCATCGCGCCCTTGGGACAAAGACCGCGATGGTTTTGTCCTTGGCGAAGGTGCCGGTGTGATGGTGCTCGAAGAGTACGAACACGCCAAGGCTCGGGGCGCCAAAATTTACGCAGAGCTGGGTGGTTACGGCATGAGTGCCGATGCTGGTCACATGACCGCACCCAACATGGATGGCCCACGCCGCGCCATGCTGAACGCGATGCGCAATGCCGGCGTCAATGCCGACCAAATCGATTACTTGAACGCCCACGGCACCTCAACGCCATTGGGTGACATCAACGAAACCAATGCCATCAAGGCGGCTTTGGGCGAGCACGCCTACAAAATCGTGGTCAGCTCAACCAAGTCCATGACCGGTCACCTGTTGGGTGGCGCCGGTGGCATTGAAAGCGTGTTCACGGTGTTGGCGTTGCGCCACCAAAAGGTGCCCCCGACCATCAACTTGGATAACCCCGATCCCGAGTGTGATCTGGACTACTGCGCCAATACGGCGCGCGACATGAAAATCGACGTAGCGCTGAAAAACAATTTCGGTTTTGGCGGCACCAACGGTTCTTTGGTGTTCAAACGCCTCTGACCTGCCTGAGTGCAAGGCCCACCTGATGCACAACGCCCCACCTGTGGTTTTCCCGGTGGGGCGTTTTGTTTGGGGCCGATGGGTCATGCTGGCACTGGCTTTGTTGGGGGGCGTTGGCCTGTTGTGGCATCCCCATTTTCCTGTTCTCCAGGTCCACCCTTGGGCGCTGTCGGCGTGGGGTTTGTTGCTGCTGGCGGCCTTGTGGGCCACACGAGCGGACCATTGGCAGACCGGTGCGCTGGTGTGGACGGGGGAACTCTGGTTGTGGCGCGACCCACAAGATCACGAATGGGAAGTGAGTTTGCAGGTGGTGCTGGATACCGGCTCTGCGTTGGGTTTGGCGCTGACCCCTCAACGAACAGGCGCCATTTCACTGAAACGCTTTGTCTGGCTTTCGCAAGGCGATTTGCCTGTGCTGTGGCATGGTTTTCGGTGCGCGGTATATTCGCCAGCGTTCAATGGCCCCAAAAGTACGACGTCAGCAGACGGTGTTTACTGACTGCTTGAATTGGGCCAAGTCGACACCAATTGGGGTTGACGAAACTGTTCATGAGATGAGCCTCTGGAGGACCATATGGTGCAAATCAAAAGTCAAAAAATAGCGGCGACCTTGCTCTTGTTGGGCTTGGTGGGTGGGCTGGGCATGGGCGGCTC
>JBEGTA010000151.1:0-4103 GCA_041179665.1 Pseudomonadota bacterium | reverse complement strand
TTATCGACTCCGCCTGTGCTTTCAGTCCTGCAGGCACGGTTTCAACCCTGCCCCAGCCCGCTGCCAACAGTTTTTGGGCAATTCGTGGGTGTGTGGCCAGCGCCCGAGCTTGGCCCAGATTGAACTCAGGGCAGCTTTGTTGCAGGTAGCTTGCAGCTTCTGAACTGCTGAACAACCACCAACTGCCGTCGGAGAGGGAAGCTTGGACTCTGTCTTTGTTCTCTGCAGATAGCCCGCTAGGCTTTCGTCCATAAGCCACGGTTTGCAGCACCTGCACCCCGGCGTTCGTCAATTGAAGCGTCAGCCAGTCGCGCCCTGCCATTTGGCCCTCTGCATCGGCTCCACGCACCACCAGCACCGAAGCTGTTGCATCTGTTGAGGCCCTGGTCACCGCAGTGACCTGCCCTGACACCAGCGCCCACAGGGCTTCTGAGTCGAACTGCTGGGCCTCAGCGGCAGGAGAGTCAATGAGGTCCGCAGGCCAGCCGCAAGACAGCAATGCGGCCTGGGTTCCGGGCCCGGTTGACCACGCGCGACAGGCCTTCAAATCGAGGCCCTGTGGCCGTTCGGCCATGAAGAAGCGCACCGCATTGGCACTGACAAACATCACCGCCATTTGGCTGGGCACTTGGGTCCAAATTTGTTGCAGTGCGCTGGTGTCGGGCAGTGCGTTAATCTGAATCAGCGGAAGGGTTTCGGTGCGGATACCAAGGGCTTGCAAGCCCTCAGACCAAGCTGCAGCTTCACGCTCAGGCCGGGTGACGATCACCACAGAGGCATCCGACATGACGCGCCTAAGCGATCAATGTGCGCCCGCTTGGCGCAAAGCTTGCGCCACGCTCAAACCCAAGGCCTCTGCGGCTTGCAGGTCATCTGCTGCCTCTTGGCCCTGCGCCGTGACCAAGGTGCTGCTGCCCTCGGGGTCGCCCCAAGCCGCGCGCAAGTGCAACACCCCATTGTCCAGCGTGGCGTGCGCGGCCAAAGGCATTGAGCAACTGCCGCCCATGGCACGGCTAACCGCACGCTCGGCCGCCACACGACGCCAAGAGGGCGCATCGGCCAAGGGGGCCAGCAAGGCCCGCAGATCGGCTCTGTGACTGCAAATTTCGATGCCCAAAGCGCCTTGACCTGCAGCGGGCAACATCTCGGTGCTTTCAAAAATGTGGCGGATGCGTGCCTGCATGCCCAAGCGTTTCAGGCCGGCGGCCGCCAACACGATGCCGGCATATTGACCTTCGTCCAATTTGCGCAAGCGGGTGTCCAAGTTACCGCGCAAAGGCTCAATCTTGAGGTCCGGGCGCAAGGCGCGCAACAACACGGTGCGTCGCAAACTGGAGGTGCCCACCACCGCGCCTTGCGGCAAGTCTTCTAGGCGTGCATAGCTGGACGACACCCAAGCATCGCGCGGGTCTTCGCGCTCCATCACACACGCCAATTCAAAGCCCTCGGGCATGTCCATCGGCACATCTTTGAGAGAGTGCACCGCAATGTCGGCGCGGCCTTCTTGCAAGGCCACTTCGAGCTCTTTCACGAACAGCCCTTTGCCGCCCACTTTGGACAAGCTGCGGTCCAAAATTTGGTCCCCTTGGGTGGTCATGCCCAACAAGGTCACTTGGCAACCCCGCTGCTCAAGCAAGGCTTTGACATGTTCAGCCTGCCAAAGGGCCAAACGGCTCTCTCGGGTGGCGATGACGATGGCGGGAGCGGAATTCGAAGTCACGATGAATTTCTCGACAAATGGGCCTCATCAAGATGAAACCCGTTGGTAATTTAAAGGCTCACAGCGATGCTAGCATGAGGTACAGCGCCAACCGCTGCAGCGCCCTTTAGCGTCTCCCTAGCCCACCCTAGATTCACCCATTTACCAGACCACCCGATGAAACAGGCCCCTAAAGTGACCGTTGGAACGCCCCAAACCAGCTCCGCCAAAACCCGCAACGACAAGCGTGACAGCGAGCGCCCACTGGTCGAAGACATTCGTTTGCTGGGTCGCATTTTGGGAGACGTGATTCGCACCCAGGAAGGGCCTGAAGCCTTCGAGTTGGTCGAGCAAATTCGCAAGTTGTCGGTGGCCTTTCGCCGCGATGCCGATCATGAGGCCGACAAAGCCCTGAAAAAATTGCTGAAAGGCTTGCCTGGCGACCGCGCAGTGAGCGTCATTCGGGCCTTCACTTACTTCAGCCATTTGGCCAATTTGGCAGAAGACCGCCACCACATTCGCCGCCGCGCCATTCACGAGCGGGCTGGCCACACGCAAGAAGGCAGCATCGATGTGGCGCTGCAACGCCTGCGCTGGGCGGGCATCACGCCCAAAAGTATTTCAGACATGTTGGCCACCAGCTATGTGGCGCCGGTGCTCACCGCTCACCCCACCGAGGTGCAGCGCAAAAGCATCTTGGACGCCGAGCGCGACATTGCTCACCTGCTGACCGAGCGCGACGCCATCAAGGCCCGCGCCGCCGCGGTGAACGCGGCCAAAGACGCCTTGACGCCCAAAGAGCTGGCCGCCAACGAATTGCAAATGCGTGCCCGCGTGATGCAGCTGTGGCAAACCCGCTTGCTGCGCTTCACCAAACTGACCGTGGCCGATGAAATCGAAAACGCGTTGAGTTATTACGAAGCCACGTTCCTGCGCGAAATTCCCAAGCTCTACGCCGAGTTGGAAGAAGCCCTACCCGGCCAGCCGATTGCCAGTTTCTTGCGCATGGGCCAATGGATTGGCGGCGACCGAGACGGCAACCCCAACGTCACCGCGCAAACTCTTGAGCACGCGCTGACCCGCCAAAGCGACATGGCCCTGCGCCACTACCTGACCGAGGTGCATTACTTGGGGGGCGAGTTGTCACTCTCGGCCATGCTGGTGCCCTTTGATGCCGAAATGCAGGCCTTGGCCGCGCAATCGCCCGACACCAACGAACACCGACAAGACGAACCCTACCGGCGCGCCCTGACCGGCATGTATGCGCGACTGGCCGCCACCCTGAAAAACCTGACGGGCGGTGATGCGGCTCGCCACGCGGTTGCGCCGCAAAACCCCTATGCCCGCGCCGAAGAATTTTTGGCCGATTTGCGCACCATCGAGGCCTCGCTGTGCCGGCATCACGCTGAAGCGCTGGCAGCGCAACGCTTGCACCCCTTGATTCGCGCGGTCGAGGTGTTTGGTTTCCATCTGGCCACAGTGGACCTGCGCCAAAGTTCGGACAAACACGAAGAAGTGGTGGCCGAGTTGCTGACCACTGCGCGGGTTGAAAAGAACTACAGCCAACTCGATGAGCACGCCAAGCAAGCCCTGCTGCTGGGCCTGTTGAACGACGCACGGCCGCTGCGCGTGCCCGGTGCGGTTTACAGCGACCATGCACGCTCCGAGCTGGCGATTTTTGAAACCGCCAAGCGCATGCTCAGCACATTTGGCAAGCAAGCCATTCGCCACTACATCATCAGCCATACCGAAACCGTGAGCGATTTGATGGAAGTGTTGCTGCTGCAAAAAGAGGTGGGGCTGCTGCGCGGCACGCTGGACAGCGAAGCCATCAACGACCTGATCGTGGTGCCCTTGTTTGAGACCATCGAAGACCTGCGCAACGCGGCGCCCATCATGCGCGACTTTTATGCCTTGCCGGGCGTGGCCAGTCTGGTGCAACGCTCGGGCAGCGAGCAAGACATCATGTTGGGCTATTCAGACAGCAACAAAGACGGCGGCATCTTCACCAGCAACTGGGAGCTTTACCGCGCCGAAATTGCCTTGGTTGAGTTGTTTGACAAACTGCAACGCCAACACGGCATCACCCTGCGCATGTTCCACGGCCGAGGCGGCACTGTGGGGCGCGGTGGCGGCCCCAGCTACCAAGCTATCTTGGCGCAACCGCCCGGCACAGTGCGCGGCCAGATTCGCCTGACCGAACAAGGCGAGGTGATCGGCTCTAAATATGCCAACCCCGAAATCGGGCGGCGCAATTTAGAAACCCTGGTGGCCGCCACGCTTGAGGCCACGCTGCTGCAACCCACCAAACCCGCCACCCGCGCCTTTTTGGATGCAGCCGCGGAGCTGTCCGAAGCCAGCATGGAAGCCTACCGCGGCTTGGTCTATGACACGCCCGGATTTA
>JBEGTA010000150.1:0-3223 GCA_041179665.1 Pseudomonadota bacterium | reverse complement strand
GGCTCATCGTTTTGTACCAGTGGTTCAAAGAAGCGGTGCATGAGAGCGAAGGCGGTCTGTATGGCCACAAAATTGACCTGTCTTTCCGTTGGAGCATGACCTGGTTCATCTTCTCTGAAGTGATGTTCTTCGGCGCATTCTTCACCGCTTTGTGGTGGGCACGCTCTCACTCGGTGCCTGCTTTGGGCAGCCTCGAAAACGCCTTGTTGTGGCCTGATTTCAAAGCCGCTTGGCCCAGCATGGTGGCGGGTGCTACCACCTCGCCCGCCGGCATTGTGGAGCCCTTCCAGACCATGGGCCCCTTCTGGTTGCCCACCATCAACACCGCTTTGCTGTTGACTTCGGGTGTCACCTTGACCATTGCACACCACGCTTTGCAGCATGGCGACCGCAGCAAGACCATCAAGTTCATGTGGATGACCGTGCTCTTGGGTGTGACCTTCTTGTGTGTGCAGGGTTACGAATATGCCCACGCTTGGGGTGACTTGAATCTGAAATTGTCTTCTGGCATTTACGGCTCCACCTTCTACATGCTGACCGGTTTCCACGGTTTCCACGTGTTCGTCGGCATGTTGATGCTGTTGTTCATCACTTTGCGCTTGCAAAAGGGCCACTTCACCAAAGACCGTCACTTTGGTTTTGAAGGTGCGGCTTGGTACTGGCACTTTGTGGATGTGGTTTGGTTGGGCTTGTACATCTTGGTTTACTGGATGTAAGTCTGGCCGCATGCCAAATAAAAAAGCGCCCATGGGCGCTTTTTTGTTGGTAGGGTCAAGTGCTAGCGTCGAACGTCAGGTGCCCGGTGGAATTCCGGTGGGTTGAATCCAACCCATTTTCCAAGCGACCAGCACGCAAATAAACAGAACAATAGAAAATCCAACTCGGAACGCCAAGGCTGTGGCCATGTTCCCTTTTCGGGGGTTGGGGCCTTCGCTGCCGTCAGACGGAGGCGTGCCCCGCATCATGTAAATCAGGGCCGAGGCCAAACTCAGCAAAATGGCAATGAACGCGATGGCAACGAGTATTTTCATGGACACATTATCCAATGACTGAGAAACCCCCGAGCTGGCAAAGATGGTTGGTGCTTGGCATGGCCCTGTTGGGCATGGGCATCACTTTCTCGTTGGGGATGTGGCAACTGGGCCGCGCCGCCGAAAAAACAGCCTTACAAAATGCCCGCGAGCAGCAAGCTGAAAAACCCGTGTTGGATGGTCGCTCTTTGGGCCAAGCCAGTGCCGCGGGTTCGCCCACGCGCGCAGATTTGATTCACCGAAAAATGGCCTTGACCGGTCGGTGGTTGCCGGAGAAAACGGTGTATCTGGACAACCGTCAGATGCATGGCAAACCCGGTTTTTTTGTCCTCACGCCACTGCAACTGCAAGACTCAAATGCGGTGTTGCTGGTGCAGCGGGGCTGGGCTCAGCGGGCCTTCACCGATCGGACGGCCTTGCCCAACATTCAAACCCCTGAGGGCGTGGTTGAAATTCAAGGCCATTTGGCCCCATGGCCTTCAAGGCTCTATGACTTCGGTGGGGATGAATCGGGTCCAATACGGCAAAATCTCGACTTGCAAGCGTTTCAAAAAGAAACGGGTTTGAATGTGCTCGAAGTCACCTTGCTGCAGTCAGGCGCGGCCTCAGAAGGCCTGCTGCGCGAATGGCCCGTGGTGGCCAGTGGTGTCGAGAAACACCATGGATACGCTTTTCAATGGTTTGGCCTGAGTGGCCTGATCGCTTTACTTTATGTCTGGTTCCAAATTGTCCAACCCCGCCGAAAAAAAAGATCTGCCTGACAGCCCCTTGGCCATGACGGTGCACGACATGCCGCTCATGGGAGACGTGGTGCAGGCCGATGCGCAACGTACCCGCATGGGCCGCTGGAAAATGCTGGCGATGTTGTTGATTTGTGCTTCGCCCGTCATCGCTTCTTACTTCACGTATTACGTGGTGCGGCCCGAAGGCCGGCGCAACTATGGCGAACTGATTCAGCCGCAAAAAGACATGCCGGTTGCTGTGGCACAAAGCCTGCAGGGCGAGCCCACCCAGCTGCAAAGCCTGAAAGGCCAGTGGTTACTGGTCACTGTGAGCTCAGGCGCTTGCGCCGAGCCCTGCCAGCAAAATCTGTATTTTCAGCGCCAGCTGCGCGAGATTTTGGGCCGTGAAAAAGACCGCCTTGACCGTGTTTGGTTGATTACCGACGATGCCAAGGTGCCCGACAATTTGTTGCCTGCGCTCAGCATGGCGCATGTGCTGCGGCTGGATTTGGCCATCATCCAAAGCTGGATCACACCCGCAGCAGGCCAACAATTGCAAGACCATCTGTATGTCATCGATCCGATGGGCAATTTCATGATGCGTTTTCCTGCCAACATGGATGTGGCCAGCGCGTCCAAAGCCAAACGCGATCTGGAGCGTTTGCTCAAAGCCTCGTCTTCATGGGACCAAGCGGGGCGTTAACGCATGTCAGAAGTCGACTTGTACAACTTGGCGCCGGTCTTTCAGCTGATGGCTGTTGGCTTGGCGGTTGCTGCCTTGCCCATTGGCTGGTGGCTGTGGCAACAGCGCAGCGCGAGCCCCTCAGGCAGGCTGAAGGCGCTGACCCTGATCACCTTGTTTTTGACCTTTGACTTGGTGCTCTTTGGTGCCTTCACACGCTTGACCGATTCCGGGCTGGGTTGTCCCGATTGGCCAGGTTGTTATGGCAGTGCCACACCCATTGGGGCAAAGTCAGAAATCACTGCGGCCCAAACCGCCATGCCCACAGGGCCCGTGACCCACAGCAAAGCTTGGATCGAAATGGTGCACCGCTATCTGGCGACCGGTGTGGGTGTGTTGATCTTGCTGTTGGCCAGCCTGAGTTGGTGGCAGCGCCGCCATCACCCGGCCATCCGACCTGGGTGGCCCACCTTCACTTTGGTATGGGTGTGTTTGCAGGGCGCATTTGGGGCCCTCACGGTCACCATGAAATTGTTTCCTGCCATCGTCACTTTGCACCTGATGTTTGGCATTGGTTTGCTGGCGCTGCTCATGGCCCAGGCCGTGCGCTATGACGGTGCCGGTGCAAGGCCTCTGCCCGCCAGATTGCGCCAAGGGTTATGGGTGGTCTTTGTTTTGCTGTGGCTGCAAATTGCATTGGGCGGTTGGGTCAGCACCAATTACGCCGTGTTGGCCTGCCCTGACTTTCCCACTTGCAACGGCCAATGGATTCCGGCCATGAACTGGCA
>JBEGTA010000149.1:0-3741 GCA_041179665.1 Pseudomonadota bacterium | reverse complement strand
GCCTCTGACCTCGAGGCCTTGAAAGCAGATTTCAGCTTCAAGGCCGAAGCCGAGCGCGATGGCCTGCAATGGGTCAGCGCCAGCCCCAAGGCCACCGACGCGCAAATTCGATCGGTGATGGTGGGTTTGCGTGCCACCGACAAAGGCCCCGAATTGGCGGTGTTGGATGTGCAAGACAACTTGGGTCAGCGCTCGGTGTTGACCTTCAGCGCATTTGAGCTCAACCCGGCATTGACCGCACAAGCTTTCGCATTTCGTCCACCGTCAGGTGTGGATGTGATTCGACCATGAGCCCCTCATTGCCCCCGCATGCGCCTTTGGCCGAGCGTTTGCGGCCACGCACATTGGGTGAGGTGATTGGTCAGCAACATTTGTTGGGCGAGGGCATGGCGTTGCGCTTGGCCTTTGAATCGGGCCAGCCGCACAGTTGCATTTTGTGGGGCCCACCGGGGGTAGGCAAAACCACCATTGCTCGCCTGATGGCCGATGCCTTCGATGCCCAATTTTTGAGCATCAGTGCCGTTTTGGGAGGTGTCAAAGACATCCGCGAAGCCGTCGAAAAAGCCGAGTTGGCGCGCACCGGTCTTCACCCTCAGCGCACCATCATGTTTGTGGACGAGGTGCACCGTTTCAACAAAAGCCAGCAAGATGCTTTCTTGCCGCATGTTGAAAGTGGCTTGTTCACCTTCATTGGTGCGACCACAGAAAACCCGTCATTCGAGGTGAACTCGGCCTTGCTCTCACGGGCGGCTGTTTATGTGTTGCAGCCCTTGACCGAAGAAGACCTGCAAAACATCGTCTCGCGTGCTCAAGCCATTCAGGCTATTCCGCACATCGAAGCTGCCGCACTGGCGCGCCTGCTGGCCTATGCCGATGGCGATGCCCGGCGCTTGCTCAACACGCTAGAAACATTGTCGATGGCGGCCACGCAGCAGTCGGTGGACCCGGTCACCGACGACTGGTTGTTGCGGGTCTTGGGCGAACGCATGCGCCGCTATGACAAAGGTGGCGATCAGTTTTACGACACGATCAGTGCGTTGCACAAATCGGTACGAGGCTCAGACCCTGATGCTGCACTCTATTGGTTCGTTCGCATGCTCGATGGGGGTGCAGATCCGCGTTATCTGGCGCGACGCTTGATACGCATGGCCAGTGAAGACGTGGGCTTGGCCGACCCCCGTGCCTTGCGCATGGCGCTGGATGCTGCCGATGTTTATGAACGCTTGGGCAGCCCTGAAGGGGAGTTGACCTTGGCCCAATGCGTGATTTATTTGGCCATGGCCCCCAAATCAAATGCCGCCTACAAGGCCTTCAACGAGGCCAAAGCATTTGTCAAAAAAGACGGCACGCGTCCCGTGCCCATGCATTTGCGAAATGCACCGACGCAACTGATGAAAAATCTTGATTTCGGCAAAGGTTATCGCTATGCGCACGACGAGGAAGATGGCTTTGCTGCTGGCGAGCGTTACTTGCCCGATGGCATGGCCGAGCCAGGGTTTTACAGGCCCGTTCGGCGGGGTTTGGAAATCAAAATTGCCGATAAATTGGCAGAGCTACGACAAAGAAATTCAGCTACAGGGTAATTCCTGAGCGAATAGAAGTCTGACGCGATCCTTTCTTTCACTACAATCCCGCAACCCCGCCTGATGCAGCGAAAATCTGGCGGGGTTTTTGCTAGTAATCAGGGGTCACCCAAAAAGTGATTCTTGATGTGATAACAACAACCGACGCGAAGACTTGCTAAGCGCAAGTCAAAACACGGAGAAATATATGGACGTCTTCTTCCAGCAGGTCATCAACGGCCTGGTCATGGGCAGCATGTACGCCTTGGTGGCCCTTGGCTACACCATGGTCTACGGCATCATCAACTTGATTAATTTTGCACACGGCGAAGTCCTGATGGTCGGGGCTCTGACGAGCTGGTCGGCCATCGGCATGATGCGCGATTCCATGCCGGGTGCACCAGGTTGGGTCATTCTGATCTTGGCCACGCTGATCGCCTGTGTGGTCGCGGTGGTGTTGAATTATTCAATCGAAAAGATCGCATACCGACCCTTGCGCAACAGCCCCAAACTGGCGCCCCTGATCACCGCCATTGGCATGAGCATCTTGTTGCAAACCCTGGCCATGATCATCTGGAAGCCCAACTACAAGGCTTACCCCACACTGCTGTCCAGCACCCCGATCAACTTGGGCAATGTGGTGATCACGCCCACGCAAGTCATGATCTTGGGCGTCACGGCGGTTTCTTTGGCCATCTTGATGTGGCTGGTCAATTACACCCGTCTGGGGCGTGCCATGCGCGCCACCGCTGAAAATCCCCGCGTGGCGGGCCTGATGGGCGTGAAGCCCGACATGGTGATTTCGGCGACCTTTGTGATTGGCGCTATTTTGGCTGCCATCGCAGGCGTGATGTACGCCTCCAACTACGGCACAGCGCAACATGCAATGGGCTTCTTGCCTGGCTTGAAAGCCTTTACGGCAGCCGTGTTCGGCGGCATTGGCAATTTGTCGGGCGCCGTGATTGGCGGCATTTTGTTGGGCCTGATCGAAGCCATTGCTTCGGGTTACATCGGCCATTTGACCGGCGGTGTTTTGGGCAGCCACTACACCGATATTTTTGCGTTCATTGTGTTGATCATTGTGTTGACCCTGCGCCCCTCGGGCCTGATGGGTGAACGTGTGGCCGATCGCGCTTGATGAGGTGAACCGTTATGAAAATCAACAAAACACTTCAATACGTTCTGATCGGTGTGGCCCTGCTGGTGCTGCCGCTGATCTTGCAAAGCTTTGGCAATGCCTGGGTGCGCATTGCAGACATGGCCTTGCTCTACATTTTGTTGGCCATTGGCTTGAACATTGTGGTGGGTTATGCCGGTTTGCTCGACTTGGGCTATGTGGCTTTCTTCGCGGTCGGGGCCTACATGTATGGCTTGCTCTCGTCGCCACACCTGACCACCACTTTCGAGTGGATTGCGCTGAACTTTCCGAACGGCTTGCATTTGCCCATCTGGCTGATCGTGCCGCTTGGGGCCGCGTTGGCGGGCATCTTTGGCATGTTACTGGGGGCGCCCACGCTCAAGTTGCGCGGTGACTACTTGGCCATCGTGACCTTGGGTTTTGGCGAAATCATCCGGGTGTTCATGAACAACTTGGACCACCCCGTCAACATCACCAACGGCCCCAAAGGCTTGGACCAGATTGATCCGATTTCGATTTTTGGCCTGAGCTTGGGCAAAAAACTCGTCATCGGCGATTTCGAAATCGCCTCCGTCTCGCTTTACTACTACCTGTTCCTCTTCTTGGTGCTGGTCACCATCTTGATTTCACACCGCTTGGAGATCTCTCGCATTGGTCGCGCATGGATGGCCATTCGTGAAGACGAAATTGCCGCCAAGGCGATGGGCCTGAACACCCGCAACCTGAAGCTGTTGGCTTTCGGTATGGGGGCCACGTTTGGCGGTGTTTCTGGCGCGATGTTTGCGGGTTTCCAAGGCTTCATTTCGCCTGAATCATTCAGCCTCATGGAGTCGGTGATGATCATCGCCATGGTGGTGTTGGGCGGCATTGGCTATTTGCCCGGGGTGGTTTTGGGCGCTATTTTGTTGTCGGCTTTGCCTGAGGTGCTGCGTTATGTGGCCGGCCCGCTGCAAGAGATGACGGGCGGTCGTTTGGATGCGTCCATCATGCGTCAGTTGTTGGTGGCTTTGGCCATGATCGTGATCATGTTGTTGCGTCCCC
>JBEGTA010000148.1:0-5311 GCA_041179665.1 Pseudomonadota bacterium | reverse complement strand
GGCGCAATTTTGACAGCGGTGTGCACGCGGCTGCAAGTGGCGCCACCAATCAGCAAGGGCATTTGGCGCTCGCGGAAGTACGGGTCTTTTTCCATCTCGGCGGCCACGTACTGCATCTCTTCCAAGCTGGGCGTGATCAAGCCCGACAGGCCAATGATGTCGGCGTTTTCTTCTTTGGCTTTGGCCAAAATTTCGTGGCAGGGCACCATCACGCCCATGTTCACCACTTCAAAGTTGTTGCATTGCAACACCACCGTGACGATGTTTTTGCCAATGTCGTGAACATCGCCCTTGACGGTAGCGATCACGATTTTGCCTTTGGCTTTCACATCTTGACCGGCGGCTTCTTGCGCCAGTTTTTCGTCCTCAATGTAAGGCAACAAATGGGCCACGGCTTGCTTCATCACGCGCGCGCTTTTGACCACTTGCGGCAAGAACATCTTGCCTTGGCCAAACAAATCGCCCACCACATTCATGCCGTCCATCAGCGGGCCTTCGATGACGTGCAGCGGTCGTCCCCCTTGCGTCAACACTTCTTGGTAAGCGGCTTCGGTGTCTTCGTTGATGAAATCGGTGATGCCATGCACCAAGGCATGCGACAAACGTTGCGCCACACCCACTGGCGCATCCGGCGTACCGCGCCAAGCCAGCTTGGTGCTCTCGTCTTTGGCCGCGCCCTTGGCGCTGTCGGCAATGTCCACCAAGCGTTCGCCGGCATCAGGGCGGCGGTTCAAGACCACGTCTTCGACGCGCTCACGCAACACCGGCTCGAGATCGTCATAAACCCCCACCATGCCGGCGTTGACGATGCCCATGTCCATGCCGGCCTGAATGGCGTGGTACAAAAACACGGTGTGAATGGCTTCGCGCACCGGGTCGTTGCCGCGAAAGCTAAACGACACATTGGACACACCGCCCGACACTTTGGCACCCGGCAAATGTTGCTTGATCCAACGCGTGGCGTTGATGAAGTCCACCGCGTAGTTGTTGTGCTCTTCGATGCCCGTGGCAATCGCAAAAATGTTCGGGTCAAAAATGATGTCTTCGGGTGGGAAATCCACTTCGTCGACCAGCACGCGGTAAGCGCGTTCGCAAATCTCAATCTTGCGCTCGTAGGTGTCGGCCTGGCCTTTTTCATCAAAGGCCATGACCACGGCAGCAGCGCCATAACGTTTGACCAATTTGGCTTGGCGCTTGAACTCTTCCAAGCCCTCTTTCATGCTGATCGAGTTGACGATGCCCTTGCCCTGAATGCAGCGCAAACCGGCTTCGATCACGCTCCACTTGGACGAGTCGACCATCACGGGCACACGGGCAATGTCGGGCTCACCGGCCATCAGGTTCAAAAACCGCACCATGGCGGCTTGGCTGTCGAGCATGGCCTCGTCCATGTTCACGTCGATGACCTGCGCACCGTTCTCAACCTGCTGGCGCGCCACGGCCAAGGCCTGCTCGTACTCACCGTTCAAAATCATGCGGGCAAAGGCTTTGGAACCCGTGACATTGGTGCGCTCGCCCACGTTGACGAACAACGACCCCTCGCCGATGGAGACAGGCTCCAGACCGGACAATTTCATCGGGGGAACAGACACGATTTCGGGCGCGACAACAGACACAGGCTCACCTTGGGCTATCAGGTGAGCGTCGTTGTGCAAAACATTCAAGAATTGAAGGCCCCAAGCCTGACCTGCGGCGCCTATCAGGCGGCGGGCTGCAACGCTCCTTGGGAAGGTGTGTATTTTAGCGGGACAACTGCCGGGCTTGGCTTGCAGGTGACAGACATTTCGCCGGGTATCGGCACAATCGAGTTTGCTTTCTAAATTGAGAACTTGATGCAATCTGCTGTCACTGGCCTCCTGCAAGGCGCCTCCAACTTCCGCGATCTGGGGGGATATGCCACCACCAGCGGGCAACGTGTGCGGCGTGGCCTGGTGTTTCGCTCCGACCATTTGGGCGGGCTCACGCCTGACGATGTGGCGCACATTCAGCGCTTGGGCATTGGCCACAGTCTGGACTTTCGTGGCGTGGCCGAGTCGAGCGCCACGCCTTATGCGATTCCTGCCGTACAGCGGGTGCCGCTGTCGATTGAGCCCACCGTGATTGCGCGCATGAAGGCGCTGGTGGCGCAAGGTGTGGTGCCCACCCGTGAAGAAACGGTGGATTTGATGCGCGAAACCTACCGTGATTTTGTGAACCACAACGCCGGCACGTTCGGCCGATTTTTAAAGCACCTGCTCGAGGTGCCCACGCCGCAAGTTTTTCACTGCACCGCGGGCAAAGACCGCACTGGTTTTGCCGCAGCGCTGTTGTTGTCGGCGCTGGGCGTGGACCGCGACACCATCACGCACGACTACCTGCTGACCAACCAACTTTACCGGCGTGACCCGCAGTTAGAGGGCAAAGGCCCCCCGCATGTGATGCAGGTGCTGTGGCAAGTGCAGCCCGCATTTTTGCAAGCCGCCTTTGACACGGTGGAAGCGCAACACGGGGGCATGCACGCTTATTTGCAAGGCGCAATAGGCCTTCGGTCTGCAGAGCTGGCCGAGTTGCGCCAGCGGTTTTTAGAGGACTGAGCCCGCGCGACTCAGGCCGCTTCTTTGTAAAAGAAGCCGCCGTGCACATGGCGCGGCGCCAGCGGACCTACGGCACGGCTAATCGCGCCAATGTGGTCGGGCGTGGTGCCGCAGCAGCCGCCCACGATGTTGACCAAGCCTTCAGCAGCAAACTCGTGAATCAATCGGCTGGTGACCTCGGGGGTTTCGTCAAAGCCGGTGTCGCTCATGGGGTTGGGCAAGCCGGCGTTGGGGTAGCAGCTGATGAAGGTGTCGCCAGCGACTTTGTTCAGCTCTTGGATGTAAGGGCGCATCAGCGTGGCCCCCAAAGCGCAGTTCAGCCCAATGGCCAGCGGTTGTGCGTGGCGCACGCTATGCCAAAACGCGGTCACGGTCTGGCCACTCAAGATGCGGCCTGAAGCATCGGTCACGGTGCCGCTGATGATCAGGGGCAAGCGCTCGCCGCTCTTTTCAAAAAATTCTTCAATGGCGAACAGCGCCGCCTTGGCGTTCAAGGTGTCAAAAATGGTTTCGACCAACAGCACATCAGAGCCGCCTTCGACCAAGGCTTCGACCTGCTCGTAATAGGCCGCACGCAGTTCCTCAAAAGTCACATTGCGCGCACCCGCATCGTTCACATCGGGGCTGATGCTGGCGGTTTTGGGTGTGGGGCCCAAGGCGCCGACCACATAGCGTGGCTTGTCGGGGGTAGAAAACTTGTCGCAAGCGGCGCGCGCCAATTTGGCCGATTGCAGGTTCATCTCGCGGGCCAAGTGCTGCATGTCGTAGTCGGCCTGAGCCACCGTGGTGGCGCCAAAGGTGTTGGTCTCAATCAGGTCGGCACCTGCGGCCAAGTAGCCTTCATGAATGTCACGGATCACATCGGGCCGGGTCAAGCTCAGCAACTCGTTGTTGCCTTTGATGTCTTTTGGAAAGTCTTTGAAACGCTCACCCCGGTAATCGGCCTCGGCCAATTTGAAGCGCTGGATCATGGTGCCCATCGCACCATCCAGAATAGCGATGCGGGTTTTCAGGATCTCGGGCAGCGCTTGGGCGCGGGTGTAGGCAAGGGTCTTCATGGGGTCTATTGTAAAAGTTGGGGTTTCAGCTTTTTTGAAACCGCGCAAAGCCCGCTGCCCGCAACTGGCATGCCGGGCACTGGCCGCAGCCATATCCCCAGTCGTGGCGGTGAGTGCGGTCGCCCAAATAGCAGGTGTGGGTGTGCTCCACGATCAAGTCCACCAACGCCTGCCCGCCTTGCGCCGGGTCGGCTTGCTGGCCCAAGTCATGCGCCAGTTGCCAGGTCTGCGCCTTGTCGATCCACATCAGCGGCGTCTCGATCAGCAGTTTGCGGTCCATGCCCAGCGACAGGGCGACCTGCATGGCCTTCATGGTGTCGTCACGGCAGTCGGGGTAACCCGAAAAATCCGTCTCGCACACGCCGGTCACGATGACCTGCAAACCCCTGCGATAAGCCAAAGCCGCCGCCAGCGTGAGGAACAGCAAATTGCGCCCCGGCACAAAGGTGTTGGGCAGGCCCGAGCTTTCCATCTCAATGGCGGTGTCGCGGGTCAAAGACGTCTCGCTGATCTGCCCCAGGATGCCCGCATCCAGCAGGTGGTCCTCGCCCATCTTGGGGGCCCATGTCGGAAACCGTTTTTTGATGGCCGCCAATACATTCAGGCGCGCGTCCAGCTCGACTTTGTGGCGTTGGCCATAGTCAAAAGCCAGTGTTTCGACACGGTCATAACGGGCCAAAGCATGGGCCAGGCAGGTGGTGGAGTCTTGGCCACCCGAAAAAAGGACAAGTGCGGAGGTGTGCATGGGCTGGGATGGTAACGCTGTCTGTGTTGTGCTTCTGTCTTTATTGGGGTGTTGTCTGCGTTGGGGTGTTGTCTGTGTTGGGGTGTTGTCTGTGTTGGGGCGCGGCGGACTCCTCATGCTGCGGGTACGCAGAAATCGTCGCCCGCCGCACCCCAACACAGACAAAGTCGGCTGGTGGATGGGCTGACAGAGAGAGGGCGGGCAGGCATATTGACAGTCGGTTTGTCAGATGTAGATAGATAGATAGGCGGTAGGTAGGCAAGATACATCGAGAGCAAAGAGAACAAGTTGACGTTGCGAAATGCGATGAAAGTCATCAATGCCTCCCAATCAACGGTTTACCCAATACCGGTTTCGGTGGGTGTGAGGGAGGGGCGCGGGGTGACGATTTCTGCGTACCCGCAGTATGAGGAGCCCGCGCCCCTCCCTCACACCCACCACACCGCACCACAGCGTCGCCGCAAATAAACTTCATACAAACCAAAAACAGCGGCGTAACACCTGAGGCCTCTTTACAAATAGCGCTTCTTCAATAGCGGACAATCACCACTTCAAAAGTTGTCCAAGTCCACGTGTCCCTTCATCTGCCCATCCTGCGCGAAGTTTTTGGCTATGACGCCTTTCGCGGCCCGCAGCAAGCCATCATTGACCATGTGGCAGCCGGTGGCGATGCGCTGGTGCTGATGCCCACCGGCGGGGGCAAGTCGCTGTGCTACCAAATTCCAGCGATTGCCCGGCAACGCGCAGGACTGGGCATCACGGTGGTCGTCTCGCCGCTGATCGCGCTCATGCACGACCAAGTGGGTGCGTTGCATGAAGCGGGTGTCAACGCAGCCTTCCTCAACTCCACCCTCACCAGCGAAGAAGCCAGTGATGTCGAGCGGCGTTTGTTGCGCGGCGAAATCACCCTGCTTTACGCGGCTCCCGAGCGCGTC
>JBEGTA010000147.1:0-12255 GCA_041179665.1 Pseudomonadota bacterium | reverse complement strand
CGCCCTGAAATCCCCAAAGGGGTTTACATGTTTGGCGGTGTTGGTCGTGGCAAAAGCTTTTTGATGGATTGCTTCTTTGCAGCCGTGCCGATCAAGCGCAAAACCCGGTTGCATTTTCACGAATTCATGCGCGAAGTGCACCGCGAGCTCACTGCCATTCAAGGCACCGTGAACCCCTTGGACGAGTTGGGCAAGCGCATGGCCAAGCGCTACCGTTTGATTTGTTTCGACGAGTTCCATGTCGCCGACATCACCGATGCGATGATCTTGCACCGCCTGTTGGTCGCCTTGTTCGACAACGGCGTGGGCTTTGTCACCACCTCTAACTTTGAGCCCAATGGCTTGTATCCCGATGGTCTGCACCGGGATCGAATCTTGCCTGCGATTGACCTGCTCAATCAGCGCATGCAGGTGCTTAACGTCGACAACGGCACCGACTACCGCCGTCGCACCTTGGAGATGGTGAAGCTGTACCACTCGCCCCTGGGTGAGCAAGCCGATGCAGAAATGCAAGACGCCTTCAACCGCTTGGCAACTGGGCCTGACGAAGACCCTGTGTTGCAGATTGAGGCGCGTCAAATCACGGCCCGACGCCGCGCTGGCGATGTGGTGTGGTTTGACTTCAAAGCCATTTGCGGCGGACCCCGTTCGCAAAACGATTACCTCGAAATCGCCACCCAGTACCACACGGTGTTGTTGAGCAACGTGCCGCACATGCCGGTGAGCATGGCCTCAGAGGCGCGTCGCTTTACATGGTTGATTGATGTGCTCTATGACCGACGTGTCAAGCTGATCATGTCAGCGGCAGTGGCTCCTGAGGGGCTTTACACCTCGGGCCCCATGTCGCATGAATTTCCACGCACGGTGTCACGCTTGCACGAAATGCAGTCAAGCGAGTTCTTGGCCCTCGAGCACCGGACGGTGGACACCCACATCACATGAAAAAAGCTGTCTTCGCGGTGATTGCCGCATCTTTATCTTTAGGACTAGCAGCCCAAACGCTTTCGGGCGACCCCGAAAGCGTTCGCTTGCAACGAGAAGCCATTGCCCAACAGCGTCAAGCCATCCAGGCTGAATTTCAACAGAATTCAAAAGATTGCTGGCAAAAATTTGCCGTGAATGCGTGCTTGAGCGAAGCGCGGTTGAAGCAGCGCAAGGCGCTTGAGCCCTTGCGCCAGCAAGACTTGGCGGTGAACGCACTTGAGCGGCAGTGGCGCACCGAACAGCGCGATATTCGTCTGGAAGGCAAGCAGTCCGAAAATCGCGGCACGCCATGACCATCGATCCTCACGAAGACTTGCGTTCGCCGCAGCGCCAATTGATCGAATGCCAAATTGCGCATGCCGATTTGGATGCGCTGATTGACCAAGCCGTGATGTCGGCCAAGCCGTTGGACGAATTGATGTTGCAACGTCTGAAAAAACGGCGTTTGGCGTTGCGCGATCAAATTGCCAAATTGCAATGGCAGCTGGATCCCAAGGAGCCTGCTTGAGCTTGTTGCTGCAGCGGGTCACAGAAACCCTGTCCCACCATGGGGCCTTGGCGCAAGCCATCTCCGGATTCCAACCCCGCGCGGGTCAGACCGACATGGCGCTCGCCGTCACCCAAACCTTGGAGCAGGGCGGCCAGTTGGTGGTTGAGGCCGGCACCGGTGTGGGCAAAACCTTTGCCTACTTGGTGCCAGTGTTACTCAGTGGTCAGCGGGCGTTGGTGTCGACCGCGACCAAAGCTTTGCAAGACCAATTGTTTTCGCGTGACATTCCGCGCTTGGTGGATGTGCTGGGTCTGCCCATCAGAGTGGCCCTGCTCAAAGGGCGATCGAATTACCTGTGTCTGCATCGCATGGGGCAAGCCCGCCACAGCCACGAGGGCTCACAACCCGGGGCGCAACGGGCGCTGGCCAAAATTGAAACTTGGGCCCAAAGCACCCGCACCGGAGACATGGCCGAGTTGACCGGCTTGGATGAGCGCTCCTCGCTGTGGCCCTTGGTCACTTCAACGCGGGACAATTGTTTGGGCTCAAGCTGCCCCAGTTACCGGGCTTGCCACGTGAACTTGGCACGCAAAGAAGCCATGGCTTCGGATGTGGTGGTCATCAACCACCATTTGTTTTTTGCCGACATGGCGGTGCGCGAATCCGGGGTGGCCGAGTTGCTGCCCACGGTCCGCGTCACGGTGTTTGATGAGGCGCACCAACTCAACGAGATTGGGGTGAATTTTCTTGGCAAGCAACTTTCGACGGTGCAAGTGCTCGAGTTGTCTCGCGATGTCCTTGCCACCGGGCTGCAATTGGCCCGTGGGCTGGTGGACTGGCAAGCCTTGACCAGCCAACTGGAAAAGTCTTCGCGCGATTTGCGCTTGGCGGCTGGCATGCACCATGGTTCAGTGCGCTTGCGTTGGACTGAAGAGGTGCCCGAAGGCGTTGAGGCTCTCGATTGGTCGGCTGCACTGCGCCAATTGGACAACGCGCTCGGACATCTGTCGGAGGGCTTAGAAGCCGTCGCAGAGTTGGCGCCCGATTTTCAAAGGCTGCTCGAACGGGCCAAAGAACTTGCGCAAAAAGCCGAGGTGTTTGCCAAATTTCCTGACCCCGAGTGCGTTCGATGGGCTGAGGTGAGTGCGCAATTGCGGTTGATTGAATCGCCTTTGGACATTGCAGAAGCCTTCTCGGCTTTGACGCAATCGGTGCCGTTGACGCCGGGCTCACATGTTTCAAGCGCCATTTCTGATTCTGGAGCGGCACCCAGCGCAATGACAGGTGAAGAACCGGGTGAAGAAGCGAATAAAGAAGCTGATGACGACGATGACCTTCAAGCGTTGATGGCTGGTGACTCCAGGCATGGGCCAGGTACTGACCGACCAGCGGGTAGTGGTGTGGGGCAACGGGCATGGATCTTCACTTCCGCCACGCTGGGCGATGAACCCACCCTGCGCTGGTTCACCGAACCCTGCGGATTAACGTCAGCACAAGTGATGCAGGTGACCAGCCCCTTTGACTACGCCGCGCAGGCGGCGCTGTATGTCCCTGCGCATTTGCCCAAACCCGGAGATCCGGGCCATGCTGGCCACGTGGCGCAATTGGTGGCCGAGGCGGTGCAGGTGTTGGGCGGGCGCACCTTGGTGCTCACCACGACACTGAGCGCCATGCGCTCGATTGGCGAATATTTACAAACCCGCATCGACCCTGCGGCGCATGTCGAAGTGTTGGTACAGGGGCAAAGTCCCAAGCGGCGTTTGATGGAACGCTTCAGAGAAGGGGCAGGGGAGGGTCGACCCGGCTGTGTCTTGGTCGCGTCAGCCTCGTTTTGGGAGGGTTTTGACGTCCCCGGGGATGCACTGCAATTGGTGGTGATCGACAAATTGCCGTTTCCGCCACCCGGCGATCCGCTGTTTGAGGCCCGCAGTCAACGCATCACCCGTGAGGGGCGCAGTGCGTTTGCGGACCATGCTTTGCCAGAAGCGGCAGTGGCACTGAAGCAAGGGGCGGGGCGGTTGATTCGAAGCGAGACCGACCAAGGCGTCTTGGTGGTCTGTGATGCTCGATTGACCAGCATGTCCTACGGTCGTAGGCTGATCAGGGGTTTGCCGGAGATGCGCCGTTTATCGGACCATGCCGAATTTTTAGAGACCTTGCGTCAACTCACCAAAGACGCCACCAAGGACCCGTTTTTTTGACGGGCTCACCTTTCAGATAAGCCGACTTGGGGAAGTTCTTTTCGAGGACGCGTTTGGCATCGTCGCTCAACGAGGTCATGCCCATGATTTTGTAGGAGCTCACCAAAATGCCCAAGGCCTCTTCGACCACTGGCACATCGGGGTACTCTGCAATCGCTTGCTGAGCACGGTTCACCGCGGCCACATGGGCGCCTCGGCTGGCGTAGTAGCGGGCCACGTGCACTTCATAAGAGGCCAAGGCGTTCACGATGTGCAGCATGCGTTGGCGTGCGTCCGCAGTGTATTTGGAGTTCGGAAAACGCGTGCTGAGTTCTTTGAAAGACTCATAAGAATCTTTGGCCGCTTTTTGATCGCGCTCAGACAAGTCCTGCTGGGTGATGAACGAGAACATGCCCAAGTTGTCATTGAAATTGACCAAACCTTTGAGATACAAGGCGTAATCCAAAGCGGGGCTGGCGGGATGCAAGCGGATGAAACGCTCCAGAGTGGCAATGGCCTGAATCTTGTCGCCAGTTTTGAACTGGGCGTAGGCCTTGTCGAGTTGGGCTTGCTGTGCCAATGCGGTGCCGGCCGCACGGCCTTCGAGCTTTTCGTAGTAGCCGATGGCTTTGTCCCAAGCGCCCGAGTTGGCTTCGTCGCGGGCTTCGTTGTACAACTTTTCAGGCGTCCACCCCGTGGTGATGTCTTTGGGGGTGTTGGCGCAGCCAGACAGGAGCAGTCCCGCAGCCAAAACCAAGCCAGCTGGAACCGTCGATAATCTGAAGCTTCGCATCTGAGACATCCTTGAACTGTTGAACACTTTGATTATATCGACCGACCCTGCAATGGAAGAGCCATCCGGCCTGTCAGAGGATCTCGATCGCGCCCTAGACCCTGCTGAAGAGGTTCGCTCAACTCAGGTGCCCATGGCTTTGCATGGTCAAAGACTGGACCGTGCTTTGGCGCAAATGGTGCCCGAGTTTTCGCGCAGTTATTTGCAGCAACTGATCGAGCAGGGCGATGCGCTGTTGGACGGACAGCCGGTCACCAAAGTGTCGACAAAGGTCCGCTTGGGCCACCGAATTGACATCACGCTCAGGGCCACTCCGCAGTCACAGGCTTTTGTGCCCGAAGACATGCCCATCGAGGTGGTTTATGAAGACGCTCATTTGCGGGTGATCCACAAACCTGCGGGTTTGGTTGTCCACCCTGCACCCGGCAACTGGCGCGGCACTTTGCTCAATGGCCTGCTGGCCCTTGACCCTCTGGCGCGCGATGTGCCCCGCGCGGGCATCGTGCACCGGTTGGACAAGGACACCAGTGGTTTGATGGTGGTGGCCAGAACCCGTCAAGCCATGGATGCTTTGGTGCAACAAATTGCTGCTCGCGAAGTTCATCGCCAATACTTGGCCATTGCGCACAAGCCTTGGACAGGCCCCTCACCCACGCGCGTCGAGGCGCCCATCGGTCGAGACCCATCCAATCGTTTGCGCATGGCGGTGGTGGATTTGACGTACCAAGGCGGGAAAACAGCGGCCACGACCATCGACGTGCTGGATCAAAGCCCCAAGGGTTGCCTGGTTCAGTGCACATTGCACACGGGGCGTACCCACCAAATTCGTGTGCACATGGCCCACCTTGGTCATCCCTTGTTGGGGGACACGGTTTATGGCGGCAGCCACTCTGACGACATGGTCCGTCAAGCCTTGCACGCTTGGCACTTGGCTTTTGTGCACCCGATCACGGGTGAGTCGATCGATTTGACTTGTGACTTGCCGGCCGACATGCAAAATGCCCTCTTGGCATGGGGGCTCAGCTACAATCAAGGCCCTCAGGGAGCTTGAAACCAGACCGACTGGCCAGGCGTATCCAGGGCTTTGCAATAGGCAAGGGCTCTCCAGAACGGGGCTGTACTGACCTACAGCCAGACCTCTGCACCATCGACGCCGTGAGGCGTTTTTTTCCCGAAAGACCGACACATGAATACGGCGCAAGCCAAGCGTGTCCTAGAAACGGCCTTGCTCACAGCAGGCCAGCCATTGTCCATGCGCGACATGCGCGTGTTGTTTGACGATGCGCTAGGGGCTGACACCCTGCGGCAAATGCTGCAAGATTTACAACAAGAGTGGGCCCAAAAGGGGCTGGAACTGATCAGCGTGGCCAGTGGTTGGCGCTTTCAGAGTCGGCCTGAGTTGCGACCCTTCTTAGACCGCTTACACCCCGAAAAGCCGCCCAAATACACCCGAGCGGTGCTTGAAACGCTGGCCATCATTGCCTACCGTCAACCCGTGACACGTGGCGACATGGAGGACATTCGTGGTGTCACGATCAACTCTCAAATCCTCAAACAACTGGAAGACCGGGGTTGGGTCGAAGTGATTGGGCACCGCGAAACCGTGGGCCGCCCCGGCCTGTATGCCACAACACGCCAGTTTTTGGACGATTTGGGCTTGTCTTCCCTCGACCAGCTGCCGATGCTGTCCCAAGTGGACGGTCAAACATCGGCCTTGTCGGGTTTGGTCGACGAACTGCCGATTCAACCCTCACTTTCACTGGAAGACGCCCTCGAAGACATCGGGGTGGGCATTCAGAGCGCAGACGATTTAGAGACTGCCCAAATCGGCGATGCGCAATTGACCATGGAACTGCCATTGGAGTTGCCTTTGGTTGCCGAACAATCTGCCTCTCAAGCGCCCCCAGCGGCGCATGCTCCACACCCATTCCCGTCTGCGAACCCAGAGACCCCTACTGACCGTCCGCTGCATGGCGAAGAGTCCTCCAATACATGAACCCCAAATCTAACGCCGGCGACCGTTCGTCTTCATCCGATACGTCGGCCCGTCCTGCGCCTGCCAATGTGGCCATTGAATCGGCCTACAAACCGATTGCGCTGTCCGATGTCGTTTCTGGCCAATTTGACGACGAAGAGGCCGCTGAAACGGTGGCCGTCGACCTCGGCAAACGGGTGTTGGCGCCGCAAACCGACTCACCCAAGCTGCACAAAGTCTTGGCTCAAGCGGGCATGGGGTCGCGTTTGGAGATGGAAAAGCTCATCGCCGAAGGGCGTATTTCGGTGAACAACGAACCGGCCCACGTGGGTCAGCGGGTGCAATACGGTGACCAAATCAAGGTCAACGGCAAGCCCATTCACATTCGCATTGATCCTCCGCCACCCCGCGTGATCGCTTACCACAAGCCTGCAGGCGAGATCGTTAGCCACGACGACCCGCAAAATCGACCTTCGGTTTTCCGCAAATTGCCTCGCCTGCAAAACGGCAAATGGCAATCGGTCGGGCGGCTCGACCTGAACACCGAGGGTTTGCTGCTGTTCACCAGCTCAGGTGAACTGGCCAACCAGCTGATGCACCCCCGTTTTGGCCTTGAGCGCGAGTATGCCGTTCGGGTTTTGGGGGCGCTCAGCAAAGAAGAAAAACAGAAATTGCTCGATGGCGTCATGCTGGAAGACGGCATGGCGCAGTTTGGCTCTATTGAGGACGGCGGCGGGGAAGGCTCAAACTGCTGGTACCGCGTGACCATTTCAGAAGGGCGTAACCGTGAGGTGCGCCGCATGATGGAGTCGGTTGGGCACGCCGTGAGCCGTCTGATTCGCATCCGTTACGGGGCCATGGTGCTGCCGCACGGCTTGCGCCGCGGTGCTTGGCTAGAACTGGACGAGTCTGATATCCGCGCCCTCATGCGGGCCGCAGGAACTTTGGACCGTGCCCGCACGGCTGTACCGCGCCCTGTGTCGCGTACCGATCGCAACGACCGCCGACCTCGTACAGGGGGACAAGGTCGAACGGGGACGGCGGTTCCGCGTGCCAAACCGGCAGCCAAGCCCAACCAAGCGCCCGGCGGCAACGGGCTGAATGCAAAAGCAGAAAAGTCAGAAGCCAAGTACATTGGCGCTGAAAGTTTCAACCGCCTGAAAAATGCACCCGCAGGTTCAGGCCGAGGTGGGCGCGGCGGTGGCGGTCGTAGCCGCTGATTTTGGCGGTTTCTGTGGGGGCATGTGCCGCCACACTGCCTCTGGGGGCCTTTGCTCGGGTTAGAATCACGGGCTTTGCCACATGGCAAAAATGCTTCAAAAACACTTTAGTTACAGGAATTACCATGGCCATCGAACGCACACTCTCCATCATCAAGCCTGACGCCGTCGCCAAGAACGTCATTGGTCAAATCTACGCACGTTTTGAAGCTGCTGGCTTGAAAGTTGTGGCTGCCAAGATGACCCACTTGTCGCGCGGTGAAGCCGAAGCTTTCTACGCTGTGCACAAAGCCCGTCCTTTCTTCAAAGACTTGGTCGATTTCATGATTTCTGGCCCGGTCATGATCCAAGCCCTGGAAGGCGAAAACGCCATCGCCAAAAACCGCGACCTGATGGGCGCAACCGATCCCAAGAAAGCCGACGCCGGCACCATCCGTGCTGATTTCGCTGACAGCATCGATGCCAACGCGGTGCACGGTTCTGACGCCCCTGAAACTGCTGCCGCTGAAGTCGCTTTCTTCTTCGCTGGCATGAACGTTTACTCACGCTGATCGCGTCGCGGCTCTAGCGCGACCACGCCCCCATGACGGCCAACCTTCTTGAATTTGATCTGGATGGTTTGGCCGTTTTTTGTGAGGGTCTGGGCGAAAAGCGTTTTCGAGCCACCCAGCTGTTCCGCTGGATTCACCAGCGGGGCGCTTCCAATTTCGATTTGATGAGCGATTTGGCCAAGTCTTTGCGCCAAAAGCTCCAATCCCACGCGCACGTTTCGGCCTTGCCCGTGATCTCCCAGCACATCTCGGGTGACGGCACCATCAAGTGGCTGTTTGATGTGGGCGATGGCAATGCCATCGAGTCGGTCTTTATTCCCGAGGACGATCGGGGCACCCTGTGCATTTCCTCTCAAGCCGGATGCGCTGTCGGATGCCGTTTTTGCTCCACCGGTCACCAAGGTTTCAGCCGCAACCTGAGCACCGGTGAAATTCTGGCCCAACTCTGGTTCGCCGAGCATTTTCTGCGCCGACACCTCAAAACCGAAGACCGCGTCATCTCCAATGTGGTGATGATGGGCATGGGCGAGCCTTTGCAAAATTATTCGGCATTGGTGCCCGCTTTGAAGGCCATGCTCGATGACCACGGCTATGGTCTTTCGCGTCGTCGGGTGACGGTGTCCACATCCGGCGTGGTGCCCATGATCGAGCGGCTTTCCGCCGATTGCCCAGTGGCGTTGGCGGTGTCCCTGCACGCCCCCAACGATGCTTTGCGTGACAACTTGGTGCCTCTCAACCGCAAGTACCCCTTAGTTGAATTGATGCAGGCCTGCATAGGGTATTTGGCGCATGCCCCGCGCGATTTCATCACCTTTGAATATTGCATGCTCGAGGGGGTCAATGACCAGCCTGAACATGCCAGTCAACTGATTGACCTGGTGCAAAAATACGCCCGACATGGTCTGCGGTGCAAATTCAACCTGATTCCCTTCAACCCATTTCCTGCATCAGGCTTGCTGCGTTCGTCGCAGGCCCGTGTTCAGTCATTTGCCAAGCAATTGCAAGATGCCGGTTTGGTCACAACGGTGCGTAAAACCCGGGGAGATGACATTGATGCTGCCTGCGGACAATTGGCCGGTGATGTGAAAGATCGGACGCAAGTCCAACACCGCATGGCGCAGCAGCGCACCATTCCCCTCGTGCCTGTGGCGTCTTTTCAAACTTTGGAGTCTGGTGATGTCTGAATCTGAAAACGCTGTCGAGAACACAGCTGCAGCGGCACCAGCGGCACCAGCTGCATCATTGCCAGTGCCACCTGTGACTGCAGGTGCTTTGCTCAAGGCCGCTAGGCAAGCGGCGGGCGTGCACATGGCGGTCTTGTCGGTGAACCTCAAGGTTCCTGTGCGGCAACTGGAAGCCTTGGAGGCGAACCATTTTCCGGCTGGCCAGAGCCCCGTTTTTGCCCGCGCATTGGTTTGCAGCGTGTGCCGCCAATTGCGCACAGATCCCGCACCCATTTTGGCTTTGATGCCCTTAACGTCGAACTATCTCGAGCCGCATGGTGCGGTTCGTTATGCCAACACCCCACCTGCCAATTTGGGGCGCATTGACGAGTCTTCCGCCGCTTGGCCGTTCAAGACGATCGGTGCTTCGCTGGGCTTGCTCCTTTTGATCGTGGCGCTGGTTTGGATGCCGAATATCGAGCAATGGACTTGGTTGCAACCTGTGTTGGCCAAATTCAGTGCCACGGGTTCAACGGCCGCCGATGGCACTGCTTCTGGGGCTTCTGCGGATTCCGCCACCCTTGTCGCATCGCCTGCGACCGAACAGACCCCGCTGGGTGCGGTCTTGGCGACACCTCTGCAAGCAGCGACTCCATCAGCGGTGGGCGGTGTGGCAACAAATGCTGCTGCGTTGCCCTCTGAATTGGCTTTGACGGCCCTGGGCGACAGCTGGGTTGAAGTCCGCGATATCAAAAATCAAGTGCTCTGGACCGGTGTCGTGAAAGCCGGCGATACCCAACGAGTGCCTATTGTTCAATCCGCCACGGTGACCATTGGGCGTGCAGAATCGATTCAAGCGGTTTACAAAGGTTTGCCGGTGGATCTTCGTCTGCACACCAAAGAAAATGTGGCACGTTTTGAGGTGAACCCATGAGTGATTCCTCTCCTATTGCAATTGCACTGCCTGTTCAGCGCAAAAGTCGTCAGTCCAAAGTGGTTTGGGGCTCCCGCGTGGTCACGGTCGGTGGCGGCGCTCCGGTGCGTGTGCAGTCCATGACGAACACCGACACCGTGGATGTGATTGGAACCGCCATTCAAGTCAAAGAGCTCGCGCTGGCAGGCTCTGAGATGGTGCGCATCACCGTCAACACGCCTGAAGCGGCCGCGGCGGTGCCTCACATCCGAGATCAACTCGACAAGATGGGCATTGATGTGCCCTTGATCGGTGACTTTCACTACAACGGACACCGACTCCTGACCGATTACCCCGCGTGTGCCGAAGCGCTTTCCAAATACCGCATCAACCCCGGCAACGTGGGCAAAGGCGACAAGCGCGATGTGCAGTTTGGTCAAATGATCGAAGCGGCCATGCGTTACAACAAAGCCATTCGCATCGGCGTCAACTGGGGCAGTTTGGACCAAGAGTTGTTGGCCGAATTGATGGACGCCAACAGCTTGCGAGCGCAGCCTTGGGAATCGCGGCAAGTGATGTACGAGGCGCTGATTTCCTCGGCGATTTCCTCGGCCCAGCGTGCTGAAGCCATGGGCTTGGATGGCGCGCAAATCGCGCTGTCGTGCAAAGTCTCGGGCGTGCAAGATTTGATCTCGGTTTACCGCGAGTTAGCTCGCCGCACCGATTACGCCTTGCATTTGGGCTTGACTGAAGCAGGCATGGGGACCAAAGGCACAGTGGCCTCGGCAACGGCGTTGTCCATTCTTTTGCAAGAGGGCATTGGTGACACCATTCGGGTCTCGCTCACACCCCAACCGGGCGAGCCCCGCACGCAAGAAGTGGTGATTGCCTCGGAGATTTTGCAGTCCTTGGGTCTGCGTATTTTTGTGCCCAGTGTCACCGCTTGCCCAGGTTGCGGTCGCACCACCAGCAGCACGTTCCAAGAGTTGGCCAAACAGATTGACGACTTCCTGCGCGCGCAAATGCCCATTTGGCGAGCACGTTATCCAGGGGTCGAAAACCTCAAAGTGGCCGTGATGGGTTGCATTGTGAATGGCCCCGGTGAAAGCAAGCACGCCGACATCGGCATCAGTTTGCCGGGCACCGGTGAGGCACCGGCGGCGCCCGTTTTCATTGACGGAGAAAAACGCCTGACTTTGCGCGGCGAGGGCATTGCGCACGAGTTCCAGGCCTTGGTTGAAAACTACATTGAGAACCGTTTTGGTTCTAAAGTTGCTGAGAAAACATGAGCGAGTCGCTGAAAGAAAACACCCCCAAAACCAGCAAGTCGCAAAAACTGGTGGGCGTCAAAGGCATGAACGACATCTTGCCGCCCCATTCGGCGCGTTGGGAGTGGTTGGAAGGCCAGGTTCGCAGCTTGATGTCGCGCTATGCCTACCGCAACGTGCGCTTGCCCATTGTGGAACCCACCGCTTTGTTCGTGCGGGGTTTGGGCGAAGTGACTGACATTGTCGAAAAGGAAATGTATTCCTTTGAAGACCGTTTAAATGGCGAGCAACTGACCTTGCGCCCGGAAGGCACCGCCGGCTTGGTGCGCTCTGTGGTTGAGCACAACCTGTTGTACGAAGGCGGCAAACGCCTGTACTACATGGGCCCGATGTTTCGGCACGAGCGGCCTCAACGCGGCCGTTACCGCCAGTTTCATCAAATTGGTGCCGAAGTTTTGGGTTTTGGCGGACCTGAAGTCGATGCCGAGTTGATTTTGCTGGCGCACAATTTATGGCAAGAATTGGGTCTCGAAGAGGTCCGATTGGAGCTTAACAGCCTAGGTCAACCCGCCGAACGCCAAGCCCACCGCGCGGCATTGATTGCCCACTTAGAACAACACATCGATGTGTTGGATGAAGAAGCAAAACGCCGCTTGCACAGCAACCCGCTGCGCATTTTGGACACCAAGAACCCCGCCATGCAGGGTGTGGTCGAGTC
>JBEGTA010000146.1:0-4859 GCA_041179665.1 Pseudomonadota bacterium | reverse complement strand
CCCCTGAAGCGATCACAGGCACGCTGACCGCGTCGCTGACAGCGCGGGTCAATGCCAAGTCAAAGCCGCTTTTGGTACCGTCGCGGTCCATGCTGGTGAGCAAAATTTCACCAGCGCCGTGCTCGGCCATTTGGGTGGCCCATGCGACGGCGTCAAGACCGACATTTTTGCGACCCCCATGGCTGTACACATCCCAGCCCGGCCCCATGGGCAGGCCATTCGCGCCGATGCGTTGCTCGTCTTCCGGCGTGCGGCGTTTGGCATCAATGGCAACCACAATGCATTGCGCGCCGTATTTATGAGACGCATCACGGATCACCTGTGGATTGGCAATGGCAGCCGAATTGAAACTGGTTTTGTCGGCGCCGGCATTGAGCAAACGCCGCACATCGTCGACAGTGCGCACACCCCCGCCGACGGTGAGCGGGATGAACACCTGACTGGCCACCGCTTCGATGATGTGCAAGATCACATCGCGCCCATCGCTGGTGGCGGTGATGTCCAAAAACGTCAATTCGTCCGCGCCCTGCTCGTTGTAACGGGCTGCAATCTCGACCGGGTCACCCGCATCGCGCAGTTCAACAAAATTGACGCCCTTGACCACGCGACCGCCGGTCACGTCAAGGCAAGGAATGATGCGTTTGGCCAGCATGAGGGGTCTCTTTTCAGGTTTAACGGTCCAACACTTGCAATTGCTGCCAGCCCGCCCAGTGCCCATTCGGCGGCACCTGGATCGGCTCAAAAACCTGTGCCGCCTCGACGCACAACATGTGTCGCCAGCCGTCATCGGGCATATCCACCAAACGGCGGCAAAGGTCTTGCGCAGGGTTCCACACCACGGTGTTGGCCCAGCTCGCGCTTTGGCTGATGCGCAACGACTGGTTCAGGGTCAGACTCGTGGTCTTGGCCGGATTAGCCTCGTTGTCAGGGGCGGAATACACGCGGTCAAACTCCGCAGCAAAGCGCAGCGTTTCTGGCGCTGTGGCAAAGGTGTTGGTCAGCGAGTCCCATTCTGTCTGTCCCGCCAAGCCATGCAAGGTGGCCCGCGTCACATCGGGCACCGCAAAATAAGTGTGCAAAGCGCCCGAAAAACACAGCGGTTGCGAATCGGTGTTGTGCACCGCCAATGTCATGCGCAGAGAACCCGGCTGGAGATCCATTTGCAATTGAGCTTCAAAGGCTTGAGGCCACCAGCGGCGAGTAATTTCGTTGTCCGACAAACGCAGCGCAAGCCTGGCTGAATCGGTGGTGAGGTGTGGCGTATCAGCTTGCCACGCCACGTTGCGGACAAAGCCATGTTTGGGCAACTGCTCGGCCAAAGGGCCGCGTTGGTTGAACTGGGGAAAGCAAACCGGCACACCACCGCGAATGGCTGATTGACCGTCAAATGGACTTTGCGGGCTGAGGTAAAGACGCTCTTGCCCCGATGACACCCAAGACAAAACATGTGCGCCATGCAAGCTCACTTGCAAACGGTCACCTTGCGGCAGCGCCAGCTCGAATGCGGGCAGGCCTGCGAACTCGGTGGAGCGGCAAGTGGCCTGTGCGCTCATAGTGGTCAACAGACGTCAGCCGTTGAGCTCATCAGCACGTTGTTGTGCCAAGGTGAAATCGAGGTCGCCCGAATACACGGCACGGCCGCAAATCACCCCCTCCACCCCTTCGTCCTCCACCGCGCACAGTTGCTCGATGTCAGCCATGTTGGACAAGCCGCCGGAAGCAATGACTGGAATCGTCAGGGCTTGCGCCAGCTTGACGGTGGCATCAATGTTGATGCCGCTCAGCATGCCGTCGCGACCAATGTCGGTGTAGATGATGGACTCCACGCCCCAGTCTTCGAACTTCTTGGCCAAATCCACCACTTCGTGGCCGGTGAGTTTGCTCCACCCGTCTGTCGCCACTTTGCCGTCTTTGGCATCGAGTCCCACAATGATGTGGCCGCCAAAGGCGGTGCAGGCGTCCCTTAAAAAACCGGGATTCTTCACCGCAGCAGTGCCAATGATGACGTAGCGCAAACCGCTGTCGATGTACTTTTCGATCGTGTCCAAATCACGAATCCCACCGCCGAGTTGAACGGGAATGTCATCGCCCACCGCTTTGAGGATGGACTTGATCGCGCTGAAGTTTTGCGGTTTGCCCGCAAAGGCGCCGTTCAGATCCACCAAGTGCAGGCGACGTGCCCCTTTTTCGAGCCAGCTGCGCGCCATGGCGGCGGGATCTTCACCAAAGGTCGTGGCTTGGTCCATGTCGCCCTGTTTGAGGCGAACACAGTGGCCGTCTTTGAGGTCAATGGCGGGGATCAGAATCATGGCAATTCAAATGCAGGTGAAAGAAAAACGGCAGTGAAAACCACTCAAGGCTGCCAGTGGAGGAAATTGCGGAACAAGGCCAATCCTTGTGCCGCGCTTTTTTCTGGATGAAATTGGGTTGCAAAAATATTGTCGCGGGCAATGGCACAAGCAAAACGGCCACCGTAATCGGTTTGCGCCGCCGTGTCTGCCGGGTTGGCCACCTGTGCATAAAAGCTGTGTACAAAATAATACCAGCTACCGTCGGCAATGCCCTGCCAAAGCGCGTGTGCAGGCGCATCTTGCCAAACTTGGTTCCAGCCCATTTGCGGCACTTTGAATCGGGTGCCATCGGGTTGCACCTGACCGGCTAATTCGAACTTCACGACACGTCCGGGAATCAAACCGAGGCCCGGGGTGTGCCCCTCGTCGCTCTGGTCCAGCAACATTTGCATGCCCACACACACACCAAACAAGGGTTTTTGTGCCGCGGCCTCGAGCACCGCTTCCAGCAAACCCGACTCGCGCAACTCGCGCATGCAATCGGGCATGGCGCCTTGACCCGGCAACACCACCCGGTGAGCGTCGCGCACCACTTGCGGGTTCGAGGTGACCGTGACCTCAGCATGGTCAACATTTGCGGCCGCATGCATCACCGCCTGCGCCACCGAGCGCAGGTTGCCCATGCCGTAATCCACAACTGCCACGCGGTTGACGCTCATGTCACAAACTGCCTTTGGTGGAGGGAATCACGCCAGCAGAACGGGGGTCGTGCTCAATAGCCGCCCGCACCGCCCGCGCAAACGCCTTGAAAATCGTTTCACACTGGTGATGGGCATTGACGCCCTTCAGGTTGTCGATGTGCAGGGTGCACAAGGCATGGTTCACAAAGCCTTGGAAGAACTCGTACACCAGCTGGGTGTCGAGCGCGCCCAATGAGCCGGAAGTGAAAGCCACATCCATGTGTAAGCCCGGACGGCCTGAAAAGTCGACCACCACGCGGCTCAAGGCCTCGTCCAGCGGCACGTAGGCATGGCCGTAGCGGCGAATGCCTTTTTTGTCGCCCAGCGCTTGCGCAACAGCTTGGCCAAGCGTGATGCCAATGTCTTCCACGGTGTGGTGGCCATCGATGTGCAAATCACCCTCGCAGGCGATGTCCAAATCAATCAGGCCGTGGCGTGCAATTTGGTCCAACATGTGGTCCAGAAAACCAATGCCCGAGGCGAGTTTGGCTTGGCCGCTGCCGTCCAAATTGAGTGACACACGGATATTGGTTTCTGCGGTTTTGCGGGTCACTTGGGCCGTACGGGCTGAGGTGCTGTTCATAAGGAGGCTTTCAAAGCGACGAGAAGTTGGTCGTTTTCTGCGGCTGTCCCCACCGTGAGGCGCAGGCAATTGGCCAGCAATGGGTGCATTTTAGAAACGTTCTTGACCAGCACCTGGCGGGCTTTCAAACCCTCAAAGGTCTTTCCCGCATCGGGCACACGGGCCAAGATCATGTTGGCTTCGCTGGGGAATGGGCGCACGCCTGGCAGCAGGGCCAGCTCGCGCAACAGCCTGGCCCGCTGCTCGCGCAAGTCTTTGGCTTGAACTGCAAACACCTCGGCATGCTCAAGCGCAAACAAGGCGCACTCGGTGTTCAGCACGCTGATGTTGTAGGGCGGACGCACTTTGTCGATCTCGGCCACCAGCGCCTTAGGACCCACCATGTAGCCCAAGCGCACACCCGCCAAACCAAATTTGCTGAGCGTGCGCATCAACAACACGTGCGAATGGCGCGTGATGCGGTCCATGTAAGTGCGGCTGGCAAACGGCTGATAGGCCTCGTCCATGACCACCAAACCACCCTGCGCGCCTTGGGCCACAACGATTTTTTCGATCGTCTCGTCATTCCACAAATTGCCAGTAGGGTTGTTCGGGTAGGCCAAGTAAACAATGGCCGGTTTGTGCTCGGCAATGGCCACCAACATGGCGACTTCGTCCAGCTCAAAGTCGGCCGTGAGCGGTACACCGTGAAAGGCCAGGCCTTGCAGTTGCGCGCTCATGGCGTACATCACAAAGCCAGGCAAAGGCGAGAGGATGCTGGCCCCAGGCACATCGCAGGCCATAGCCAACAACGAGATCAACTCGTCAGAACCGTTGCCCAACATGATGTCAAAACCCTCGGGCATGCCCGCATATTGAGCCAAAGCTTCACGCAACACATTGACTCTGCCATCGGGATAGCGGTTAAGTGCCAGCGCACCGAGTCGCTCGCCCAACGCTTTTTGCAAATCGGCTGACAGGCGGTGTGGGTTTTCCATCGCGTCGAGCTTGACCATGCCCACCGAATCCTGAATCGCATAGGCGTGCATGGACTGCACATCTTGTCGAATGCGTTGCATCAGTTGGGGGCTCACAGTCTTGGGGACGCTCATTGGGGCTCTCGCATCGGAGGAACAGGGGTCAAACGCAATTCGGCGGCACGGGCGTGTGCTTGCAAGCCTTCGCCATAGGCCAACTCAGCGGCGATGTGGCCCAAGGCTTGCGCTCCAGCTTCGCTGACCTCGATCAGGCTGGAGCGTTTTTGGA
>JBEGTA010000145.1:0-5443 GCA_041179665.1 Pseudomonadota bacterium | reverse complement strand
CCCCAGCAGCGGGCCGAGCACATCCAGCAACTGGCGGACAAGATGGGACAGGCTTTGGCCGACCGCTTGCAACAACAAATTGCCAAGGGCGAATGGTCGCTGCAACTGCGCATGAACCCCGTCCAATTAGGTCAGGTGGATGTGAGTTTGGACATGAGCGCCGCTGGTTTGGATGCCGTTTTCCAGTCCGACAACGCACTCACCCGTGAACTGATCGCCCTAGGCAGCAACAAACTAAAAGACAGCCTGATGCAATCAGGCATGACTGTTGCTAGTGTCTGGGTGAACAGTGGTGGCGAACGTCAAGCTGGCGGTAACCCGACACAGCAGCAAAAACAGCAGCCTTCCCACACAAAAGCCACTGCGGAGACCGCAGGACCCGAAATTCGGAGCTCACACTCCCGGATAATGCGTCCCGACGGTTGGGATGTGTTGGCTTAAACGGTCAGATTGACCCCGTTAAATTGAATTCACAGAGGTGACCCATGGCTGAAGAAGCACAAGAAGTTGAAAGCGCACCGAAGGCGAAAAGTCCTTTGGTGAAGATCATTGCCCTCGTTTTGGCGGTGATCTTGTTGCTCGTGGGTGCCGTTGTGGGCACGCTGTTTGCCACCGGTTTCTTCAACAAAAAAGAAGTCTTGGACGCTGACCAACAAATTGAGCACGCCGTGGAAGCCGGCGGCAAATTGCCCCCCAAGGATTGCAAAGACGGCAAAGACAGCCATGGCAAGCCTTGCAAAGAAGCGCCCTCTAAGGTGAAAAAAGATTCACCTGAAATGACCCGCTTTGAATATACGTACATGCAAATTGAGCGTGAATTCCTAGTTAACCTGAGCAATTCACGAAAAGTGATGAATGTGCAATTGGCCATCATGACGCACTATGATGAACGGGTCTTCGAAAACGTCAAAAAGCATGATTTCGCCATTCGCTCCGCCATCATGGATGTGATGCGCCAAACGGTGGAAGCCGACATCAGCAAACCTGACTTTCGCGTTGAATTGGCCAAGCGCATCCGCGACGCCATGAACACGCTCCTTGAAAAATACGAGGATTTCGGTGGCATTGAAGAGGTTTACTTCACCAACTTCTTGGTTCAGTAAGCCCCCTTTCCTCAACTCTCAAACACATGGCCACCTCACTGCTCACCGCTGACGAACTTTCGGCCTTGGCCGAAGGCGTCAAGGACGGCTCGATCGACGTCGACACGGGTTTCAACACCAACGCGCGCGTCCGCAAGCACGATCTCGCCAGCGAAGACAGCAGCTTGGGGGTCAACGTCTCGTCGATCGACATGATCAACGAGCGGTTCATCCGCTTGTTTCGTTTGGGCTTGTTGGAAGTCTTGCGCAGCAGCCCACGCGTCAACCCGACGCGCGTGCAAATTTTGCGTTTTGGCGACTACCTCAAAGACCTCAAACCGCCACTCTCGGTCAACGTGGTGCGCGCCAACCCCTTGCGCGGCTTCTCGATCGTGGTGATTGACCCCGCGGTGGTTTTCAGTTCGCTGGACAGTTTTTTTGGTGGCTTTGGCCACGGCATCGGGCAATTGCCCGCAGGCCGTTTGTTCACGCCCACCGAGTCCCGAATCATCAAGATGATTTTGGATGTGTTTTTCCGCTCGCTACAAGAAGCCTGGGCCCCGGTGATGCCGCTCGAGTTTGAGCTGGTCAGCTCGGAGATCAACCCCCAGTTTGCGCAAATTGCCGATGAAAACGATTTGGTCATCCTGACCCGTTTCGAGGTCGAAGGCGCCGCCCAGTCGCAAGGTTTCTTGGACTTGGTGTACCCCTACTCCTCGCTCAAGCCGGTGCGCGAACTGTTGCGCGGCCGTGTGCAAAGCGGCGATGGCAACGAAGAATCGGAAAAGCAATGGCGACAAGATTTGCAAGTGGCCGCCGAGTCGTCTGAAGTTGAACTCAAAGTGATGTTGGGCCAACTCGACATCACGCTGGGCGACATTCAAAACATGCAAGAAGACGACGTGTTGTTTTTTAAGAAACCCGAATTGGCCCGCATGTTGGTCAATGGCTTGCCCGCCTTTGATGTTCAGGTGGGCACTCTGGGGACACAAGTGGCGGTTCAGATTGAACGCTCTGTGATCCCTGACAAAGAATGATGAAGGAAAAATGCGATGACTGAAGCCGACATGAACACGGATGGTTTTGCATCCAGCCAAATCGACCCCGAAGTGTTGCAAAACATCTCGGTCACCATGACCGTGGAAGTGGGTCGCGCGATGATCAAAATTCGCGATCTCATGCGCCTGACCCAAGGCAGCGTGGTCGAACTCGACCACATCGCCGGTGAACCACTGGACCTGTTGGTCAACGACACCGTGGTGGCGCAAGGCGAAATTGTGTTGGTCAACGAACGCTACGGCATCCGCCTGACCCGCGTCGCACCCGCCTCTGAACGCATGCGAAACCTTTAAGGGCCCACCCCATGGAGCCCACCAGCCTCGAACTGTTCAGACTCATTGCCAGCCTCGTGCTGGTTTTTGGTCTTTTGGGGGGCCTACTTTGGGCCCTCAAAAAAATGCAACACCGACTGCAAGGCGCGAGCCCCAACCGAAAAATGGCACTCATCGAGTCCCTGAGTTTGGCGCCCCGACAAAAAATTGCTTTGATCCAAATTGGCGAGCAACAACTGGTGGTGGGCATCACCCCCACCAGCATCACCCCCTTGATGACGGTCGCTGCCGATGGCGCTGTTCAAGTCTCTGCTCAGGTCTCGGCTCCAGCCACTTCCCCCACCGCCTTCAAAGAGGAATTGCAACGTGTTTAACCGGATCAATCGCAAATGGCTGGGCCTCGGTCTGATGGCCATGGCGCTCGCCTTGCCGCTCGAAATTTGGGCGCAAGGGGTGCCGCTGATCAACGTCACCGGGGGCGCCAAAGGCACGCAGTACAGCATGACGCTGCAACTGCTGGCCTTGATGACCACGCTGACTTTGCTGCCCTCCATTGTGTTGATGATGACCTCGTTTGTGCGCATCATCATCGTCTTGTCCATCTTGCGTCAGGCGCTTGGCACTGGCCAAACGCCCCCCAACTTGGTGTTGGTGGGCTTGGCCATCTTCCTCAGCTTTTTCATCATGGCGCCGGTGTTGCAAGACATTCACGCCAACGCCCTGCTGCCTTATTTGCAAAACGACTTGTCTTTTGACAAAGCCTTGGTAGCGGCAGAAGCGCCCTTGCGCAAATTCATGCTGTTGCAAACCCGCGAAGAAGACATTGCGCTGTTCATGCAAATGAGCAAGCAAGGCGTGCCGGCCACGCCCGAAGCGGTGCCCTTCACCACACTGGTGCCCGCGTTCATCACGTCTGAGCTGAAAAGCGCGTTCACCATTGGCTTTTTGATCTACATCCCGTTTGTCGTGATCGACCTGATTGTGGCCAGCGTGTTGATGTCCATGGGCATGATGATGCTGTCGCCCATGATGATTTCGATGCCTTTCAAACTGATGCTGTTCGTCCTGGTGGACGGCTGGAGCCTGATCATGGGTTCGCTGGCATCAAGTTTCGCCATGCCCTAGGAGTACACACATGGATACCGCCATGGTTCTTGACATTGCCCGCAGCGCCCTGTGGGTCTCGGTGCTGGTCTGCGCCCCGCTGCTGGCCGTCGCCCTGGGCGTGGGTCTACTGATCGGTGTGGTGCAGGCCGCCACTTCCATCAACGAAGCCACCCTCAGCTTCATCCCCAAGCTGATCGCCATGGCTCTGGCGCTGCTGCTGTTTGGCAGCTGGCAGCTGGGCACCCTGGTGGATTTCACGCGCGGCATGTTCCAGCGCATCCCGGCGCTTTTCAGCTGATTTTCAAGCCATGCTGAACCTGCTCGCAGCCGACGTCATTGAAAGGTTTTACACCTTCATGTGGCCGATGCTGCGCATTTCAGCGCTCATGCTCACTGCCCCGATCCTGGCCCAGAACGCCTTTAACCTGCGCTTTCGCATCCTGCTCGCCCTGGCCCTGACCTGGCTGGTGTATCCACTGCACGATTGGCCCCGCATCGACCCCGTCAGCCCGGCGGGCCTGATGGAGGTCTTCAATCAAGTGGCGATTGGCGCCATCATGGGGCTGGTCATGCAGATCGTGGTGGCCGCCGTGGTGGTCGCCGGTCAGAGCATCGCCACCTCGATGGGTCTGTCCATGGCCAACATGATCGACCCCAACGTCGGCAACGTGCCGGTGACTTCGCAGTTCCTTTTGCTGCTGGCCAGCCTGGTGTTTGTCGGCTTTGGCGGCCCCGGCATCCTGCTGGGCCTGGTGTCTGAATCCTTCTATTCCCTGCCCCTGGGCACATCGGTGATTCAGCAGGCGGTCTTCGGGCGCGTGGTGCAGTGGAGTTCCATGATGTTTCTGGGCGCCCTGCTCATGGCCCTGCCGGTCATGATCTTTTTGCTGTTCATCAACGTGGGGCTGGGCATCGTCACCCGCGCTGCCCCCAGCCTGAACATTTTTGCCGTGGGCTTTCCGGCCATGATCATGACCGGATTTCTGGTGCTGATCCTCTCGCTCGATGTGATCGGCGGTCGCATCGACTGGCTCTGGACACACGCTTTTGGCGTGCTTCGCGACCTCATTGGAGTGCGCCATGTCTGACGAACAGGACCGCACAGAAGCCCCCACGGCGCGGCGCCTGAGCAAGGCCCGCGAAGACGGTCAGGTCGCCCGCTCGGTGGAGTTGCCCGCCGCCGCGATCGTGATCGGCTCGCTGCTGATCCTGTTCATGCTGGGAGGCTGGATGGTCAGCCACCTCAGCGCCCTGTTTGCCAACGGCTTTGTCTTCGATCGCAAGACACTGGACCGGCCCCAGATGCTGCCTGCCGTCTTCGGTGGTCAGCTGGGCGAAGCCTTTTTGCTGATCCTGCCGATTTTGCTGTTCACCGTGATCGCGGCCGTGCTCGCGGCTGGCATGACCGGCGGCTACCTGTTTTCGATCAAGGCCGCCTCACCCACCGCGTCCAAGCTCAACCCGATGAACGGGCTCAAGCGCATGTTTGGCCCGCACGCCCTGGTCGAGCTGTCCAAAGCCCTGCTCAAATTTTCCCTGGTGGCGCTGGTGCTCTGGGCTTCGATCATGCACAACAAGGAGGCGCTGATCGGTCTGGGCCGCATGGGTCTGGAGCCAGCCATGCAGGCCGCAGGCACCATGCTGGGGCAGTCGGCCCTGTGGACAGCCATGTGCCTGGTGCTGATCGCGGTGATCGATGTGCCCTACCAGAAGTACCAGTTCATCAAGCGCATGCGCATGACCAAGCAAGAGGTCAAGGACGAGTTCAAGCAAATGGAAGGCAGTCCGGAGGTCAAATCCCAGATCCGCCGCCGTCAGCGCGAAATGGCCAACGCCCGCATGATGAAGCGCATCAAGGATGCCGACGTGATCATCACCAACCCCGAGCATTTTGCCGTGGCGCTCGAATACGACCCCTCCGGC
>JBEGTA010000144.1:0-5002 GCA_041179665.1 Pseudomonadota bacterium | reverse complement strand
GGCACCAACTTGTTCCGTCTGACCGAAGAGTTGTGCAAGACCAAAGACGGCATCGTCAACGTCAACATGGCAGACGATGCGATCCGTGGCCTGACGGTCGTCAAAGATGGCGAAATCACGTGGCCTGCACCGCCCTTGGCTGCAGCCCCCAAAGCCGCACCCAAGCCGGTGGTGGCAGTGGCTGAGAAAAAGGGTGGTCATGGCCACGGCAGCAGCGGCCCAATGCCGGCCAAGACCTTGGCGGTGGTGTTTGGCTTGGGCGCCTTGGCGTTCTGGGCCATTGGCGCTTATGCCCCCCCTGCCTTTTTGGGTCACTTCACGGTGTTTGTGTTGGCCTGCTTCATTGGCAACATGGTGGTGTGGAATGTCACACCCGCTTTGCACACGCCACTGATGAGCGTGACCAATGCTATCTCCAGCATCATCGTGATCGGTGCCCTGGTGCAAATACTCCCGCCAGAAGCGGGCACCAATGGCCGTCCGGATCAGCTCATTCAATGGCTCGCATTTGCAGGCATTGTGCTCACCGCGGTGAACATGTTTGGTGGCTTTGCGGTCACCCGTCGCATGCTCGCCATGTTCCGCAAGTAATGACTCAGGGGCAGGGTTTCGGCCCTGTCCTCCACAGATAAAGAAAAGAGCACCCCATGTCCTTCAGTCTGGCAACCGTCGCTTATCTGGGCGCCGCAATCCTCTTCATTCTCAGCTTGGGTGGTTTGTCCAACCCCGAAACGTCGCGTCGCGGCAACCTCTACGGCATCATCGGCATGGCGCTGGCGGTGTTGGCCACCATTTTTGGGCCACGCGTAGCGGCTGCCGGTATTCCTTGGATCGTGGTCGCTTTGCTGATTGGTGGCAGCGTCGGTCTGTATGCCGCCAAGACCGTCAAGATGACGCAAATGCCCGAGTTGGTGGCCTTGATGCACAGCTTGGTGGGCTTGGCCGCGTGTTTGGTGGGTTTTGCCAGTTATGTGGACACGTCGATCCAGTACACCGGCGCCGAAAAAGCCATTCACGAAGTCGAAATCTACATCGGCATCCTCATTGGGGCCGTGACTTTCTCGGGCTCCTTGATCGCGTTTGGCAAATTGAACGGCAAGATCGGTGGCAAGCCCTTGCTGCTGCCCGCGCGCCATTGGCTCAACTTGTTGGGCCTGTTGGTGGTGATCTGGTTTGGCCGTGAATTTGTCACTGCCCACGACGTGCAAAGTGGCATGACCCCCTTGATCGTGATGACGGTCATCGCTTTGCTCTTTGGCATTCACATGGTGATGGCGATTGGCGGTGCTGACATGCCCGTGGTGGTGTCCATGTTGAACAGCTACTCTGGCTGGGCTGCAGCTGCCACCGGTTTTATGTTGAGCAACGACTTGCTGATCGTGACGGGTGCGCTGGTGGGCTCGTCGGGTGCCATCTTGTCTTACATCATGTGCAATGCCATGAACCGCAATTTCATCAGCGTGATTGCTGGTGGCTTTGGCGGGGGTGCCGAAAAACCCGCCCAAGCCAATGGGGCCGCTGCGGAGCCACAAGGCGAAGTGGTGCCGGTCAGTGCCAGCGAAACGGCCGAGTTGCTGCGTGATGCCAAGAGTGTGATCATCGTGCCGGGCTACGGCATGGCCGTGGCCCAAGCCCAGCACACGGTCAACGACATCACCAAGACCTTGCGCGACCGCGGCGTGAACGTGCGTTTTGGCATCCACCCGGTCGCGGGCCGTATGCCGGGCCACATGAACGTTTTGTTGGCAGAGGCCAAAGTGCCCTATGACATCGTGCTGGAGATGGACGAGATCAACGACGATTTCCCAGACACCGATGTGGTCATGGTCATTGGCGCCAACGACATCGTTAACCCTGCGGCGCAAGAAGACCCCACCAGTCCGATTGCCGGCATGCCGGTGCTCGAGGTCTGGAAAGGCCGCACCAGCATTGTCATGAAGCGGTCCATGGCCAGTGGTTATGCCGGTGTGGACAACCCGCTCTTTTACAAAGACAACAACCGCATGCTGTTTGGCGACGCCAAGAAGATGTTGGACGAGGTGTTGGCGGCCCTGAAGGCATAAGAGCACTTCTGCCTCTTTTATGGGGGCTAAAGTACCAGCGGAAGAAGGATTTCTTCCGCTTTTTTTTGGCGTAAACCCTGATCGGTAGCCGTCAGTTTTCTGTCAGATCTACGGTAGACTGAACCTTAGGAGAACCTGACATGAACTTGAATCCCGTTTGGCTAAAAAGTTACCCCGAGGGTGTGCCTGCAGACATCGATGTCCAGCAATACACCTCGCTGGTCGGATTGCTCGATGAGAGCTTTGCCAAGTACGCCAACCGCACGGCGTACAGTTTCTTGGGCAAAGACATCAGCTATGCCCAGACAGACCGCGAAAGCCTGGCCATGGCTGGCTACTTTCAATCTTTGGGCTTGAACAAGGGCGACCGCATTGCGATCATGATGCCCAACGTGCCGCAGTACCCCGTGGTGGTGGCGGCCATCTTGCGCGCCGGTTATGTGGTGGTGAATGTGAACCCGCTGTACACCGCTCGCGAACTGGAGCACCAGTTGAAGGACTCTGGCTCCAAGGCCATCGTGATCATCGAGAACTTTGCGGCCACTTTAGAAAAATGCATTGGCCAAACCCCGGTTCAACACGTGGTGCTGGCGTCGATGGGCGACCGACTGGGATTGCTCAAGGGCACCTTGGTGAACTATGTGGTGCGCAACGTCAAGAAGATGGTGCCGCCCTTCAATTTGCCCCAGGCCGTGCGGTTCAACGACGCTTTGGCCAAAGGGCAGCAATTGCCTTTCCAAAAGCCCGATCTGAACGCCGACGATATCGCTGTGCTGCAGTACACCGGCGGTACGACCGGTGTGTCCAAGGGGGCGGTGTTGCTGCACCGAAACCTGATTGCCAACGTGTTGCAATCCGAGGCTTGGAACTCGCCCGTCATGAAGCGCATTCCCGAAGGGGAACAACCCACTTCAGTGTGTGCCCTGCCGCTGTACCACATCTTCGCCTTCACGGTGAACATGATGTTGTCGATGCGTTACGGTGGCAAAACCATCTTGATTCCCAATCCGCGTGACTTGCCTGCTGTGCTGAAAGAGTTGGCCAAGCACACTTTCCACAGTTTCCCGGCTGTGAACACCTTGTTCAACGGTCTGGCGAATCACCCCGACTTCAACACCGTCAACTGGTCCAACCTCAAAGTGTCTTTGGGTGGCGGCATGGCCGTGACACCTAACGTGGCCAAGCTTTGGCTCGAGAAAACCGGTTGCCCCATTTGCGAAGGCTATGGCCTGTCTGAAACCAGCCCTTCGGCCAGTTGCAACCCCACCACCAGCACCGAATTTACCGGCACCATCGGTGTGCCTATTCCCGGTACTTGGATGAAGTTGTTGGACGACGAAGGCAACGAAGTGACCACGCCCGGTCAACCTGGCGAAATCGCCATCAAAGGCCCTCAAGTGATGGCGGGTTACTGGCAGCGCCCCGATGAAACCGCCAAGGTCATGACCGCAGACGGGTATTTCAAGTCCGGCGATGTGGGCATCATGGATGAGCGTGGCTTCTTCAAGATTGTCGACCGCAAGAAAGACATGATTTTGGTCAGCGGCTTCAATGTCTACCCCAATGAAGTCGAAGAAGTTGCCTCTGCCTGCCCCGGTGTGATGGAGTGCGCAGCGATTGGTGTGCGGGATGAAAAAACCGGTGAAGCTGTGAAGTTGGTGGTGGTCAAGAAAGACCCCAACCTCACCGAAGAGCAAATCATGGCCTATTGCCGCGACAACATGACCGGTTACAAACAACCCCGTGTGATTGAGTTCCGTGCCGAGCTGCCCAAAACCCCGGTCGGAAAAATTCTTCGCCGCGAATTGCGCAACAAGACCTGACCGAAGCAGGGGCCGCCAGCGGCCCCTTCGGCAAGCTCCCGGCTGCTTTGATGCAGACCTCTGGGTTCCACCCGATACACTTCCAAGCGGCCCATGCGGCCGCTTTTTTATTTTCAACAAAGGAGATGCCATGGCCGTGATCGGCATCATGAGCGCCATGCACGAAGAGCTGGCCGCTGTGTTGGCACAGATGCCCGATGAACAACGGGTCACGGTGGGAGCGCGAGATTTTTTTGTCGGCCACTGGCAGGGGCATGCGGTCGTGGCCGTCTTGTCGCGCATTGGCAAGGTGGCCGCGGCCACCACCGCCACGGTGCTGCTCACGCGCTTTGGGGTCGACCGAATTGTCTTCACCGGTGTGGCTGGTGGCTTGGGGGCTGGTGTGCAGGTGGGTGACGTGGTGTTGGCCACTCATTGCGTTCAGCACGACATGGATGCATCGCCCTTGTTTCCGCCACACGAAGTGCCCTTGTATGGCCGTGCGCATTTTGATACGGACACAGCGTTGTCGGCACAACTGGCGCAGGCCACGCTGCGGGTGTTGCAAGACGTGGAACAGCACTTGGGCCCCGCCGCTATGGCCGAGTTTGGCTTGCACGCCCCTCAACTGCATCGGGGCTTGGTCATCAGCGGTGACCGCTTTGTCTCGGCCAGTGCTGAAAGCCAAGCTCTGCAACAGGCGTTCCCTCACGCTTTAGCGGTCGAGATGGAAGGGGCCGCCGTGGCCCAAGTGTGTTTTGATTTTGGCGTGCCCTTTGCCGCTTTGCGCACCATCTCGGACCGGGCGGATGACACCGCGCATGCGGATTTCAGCCGCTTTATTCGGGCCGTGGCCAGCCGTTACAGCTTGGCCATCTTGTCAGGTTGGCTCAGCCACACGCGCATGGGAGCACGGTGATTATTTGAGCCAGCCGCGCCGGCGGAAATACCACATGGGCACCACAGCACTGGCCACCATGAGAGCCAACGCATAGGGGTAGCCCCACTTTTGTGATAGCTCGGGCATGTACTGAAAGTTCATGCCGTACAAGCTGGCGATGAGTGTGGGGGGCAGCAGCGCCACGCTGGCCACCGAGAAAATCTTGATGATTTTGTTCTGGTTGATGTTGATGAAAC
>JBEGTA010000143.1:0-5753 GCA_041179665.1 Pseudomonadota bacterium | reverse complement strand
GTCCAGTCCTTGCCTTGCCAGTCGATCAGATGGTCAGGCAATTTGCCGGTGTCTTTTTCCATGCCCTCCCACCACACATCGCCGTCATCGGTCAGGGCCACGTTGGTGAAGATCACGTCCTTGTGCAAGCTCAGCATGCAGTTGGGGTTGGTCTTCATGTTGGTGCCAGGGGCCACGCCAAAGTAACCCGCCTCGGGGTTGATCGCATACATCTTGCCGTCGGTGTGGGGCTTGACCCAAGCAATGTCGTCACCAATGGTGGTCACGCTCCAGCCCTCGAAGGCCTTGGGTGGCACCAACATCGAGAAGTTGGTCTTGCCGCAAGCGCTGGGGAACGCAGCCGCAATGTGGTACTTCTTGCCCTCGGGGTTGGTCACGCCCAAGATGAGCATGTGCTCGGCCAACCAGCCTTGTTCGCGGCCCATGTTGGAGGCGATGCGCAGCGCAAAGCACTTCTTGCCCAGCAACGCGTTGCCGCCGTAGCCTGAGCCATAAGACCAGATTTCGCGGGTCTCAGGGAAGTGCACGATGTATTTGGTGGTCGGGTTGCAAGGCCAGCTTGTGGTGTCTTTTTGGCCTGCGGCCAAAGGGGCGCCCACGGTGTGCATGCAGGGCACAAATTCGCCATGGGTGCCCAGCACGTCAAACACGGCTTTGCCCATGCGGGTCATGATTTTTTGGTTCACCGCCACGTAGGCGCTGTCGGTCAGCTCGATGCCAATGTGGCTGATGTGCGAACCCAAGGGGCCCATCGAGAAAGGCACCACATACATCGTGCGGCCGGCCATGCAACCGTCAAACAGCGGGTTCAAGGTGCTGCGCATTTGCGCCGGTTCCATCCAGTTGTTGGTGGGGCCGGCGTCTTCTTTTTTGGCCGAGCAGATGTAGGTGCGGTCTTCCACGCGAGCCACATCCGAGGGGTCAGAGCAAGCCAAAAACGAGTTGGGGCGCTTGGCGGGGTTGAGTTTTTTGAAGGTGCCCGCTGCGACCAGCTCGGCGCACAAGCGGTCGTATTCTTCTTGAGAGCCGTCGCACCAGTAAATCTTGGCAGGCTTGCACAAGGCGGCCATTTCGGCGACCCAGGCGATCAGTTTCGCGTTCTTCACGTACGCGGGGGTGTTGAGGGACAAGCCCTGCATCACGGGTGAGTTCATGGGGAGGCTCCAAGTTTAAAAATCGTTTTTTTAAAAACCCAGCACTGGGACTTTGAAAAAACGGCTTCTGCGCTGAGATACTGCGGTTTGCGAAGTCGCGATGTAACCGCGCGGTAACCAAGGGTCTCGATTTTAGGGAGGCTGCCTGATCCGTGCCTGTCAAATGGGATCAAATTCCCTCTAAATCTATGCAAAAGAAGCATGACTTTATGCAGCAAGGTACAGCGAGCTTGACCCCCCGCCGAAACCGCTATCGGCGTGCGCTGCTGTGGGTGGGCGTGTTGTCGGCGGTTCTGGCGTTGCCCTTGCAGGCCCAAACAAAGGTCAAGATTGCGGCCGCGAGCAATTTGAAGTTTGTACTTGCTGACCTGACAGAGCAATACAGGCAACAAACTGGCGTGGTCGTTGAGGTGAATTTGGGCGCCTCGGGCAATTTGGCGCGGCAGATCTTGCAAGGCTTGCCCGTCGAGCAATTCATCTCAGCCGACGAAGAACGGGTGGCCGAACTGGTCAAAGCCGGCCGCACGCTGGATGCTGGCGAGCGCTATGCCACGGGCCGGTTGGCTGTGGTGGTGCCTAAAAATTCAGCACTTCCTGTGCGCCAAGGCTTGGCTGCGGTGGTGCGGGGTTTGCAACCCAGCGACAAATTTGCCTTGGCCAATCCGGCCTTGGCCCCCTACGGCTTGGCGGCCGAACAAGCCCTGAAAAGCGCCGGCGTGACCGAGTTGCAGTCGCGGCAAAAAGTGCTGGGTGACAACATTGGGCAAACCACGCAGTTTGTCGCGACAGGTGCTGCGCAAGCCGGCATCACGGCGCTGGCGCTGGCCAAGGCCCCAGAGATGGCCGACCTGCTGCAATGGGCGCCGCTGCCCGAGTCGATGCACGCACCCTTGCACCAAAGCATGGTTTTGCTCAAAGGGGCCAGCCCTGCGGCCGTAGCTTGGCAGCGCTTTTTGCGCAGCCCCAAAGCGCAAGCGGTCTTTGTGCAGCAGGGTTATGCCTTGCCGCAATAATCAAGGCCATTGAGCCCGTTTACATCGACACTGTCAGATCTAACCTCAACCCAGCCCCTTCAACCTGCCCCAACGCAACGCAACCCCCGTATCTGCCCCATGGATTGGCCCGCTCTCAATGTCTCTTTGACCTTGGCCGCTTTGACCACACTGGTCTTGCTGCCGCTGGGCTTGGCCTTGGCCCGTTGGTTGGCGGTCACCGCATGGGCGGGCAGGCCCTTCATTGAGGCTTTGTTGTTGTTGCCCTTGTTGCTGCCACCGACCGTGATTGGCTTTTATTTTTTGGTGGCGTTTGGTCAAGGCAGTGCCTTTGGCGCTTGGCTGTTTGCCTCGGGCTGGCGCTTGGTGTTCACGCTCGAAGGCCTGTTGCTGGTGAGCGTGTTGGTCAACCTGCCCTTCATGGTGCAACCCATTCAGCGCGCATTTGCGGCGGTGCCCAACAGTTTGCGCGAAGCCGCTTGGGTGTCGGGGCTATCAGGCTGGCAAACCTTTTGGCGCATTGAGTTGCCGCTGGCATGGCCCGGCCTGTTGGCCGGCATGGCGCTCACCGTGGCCCATACGCTGGGCGAGTTTGGCGTGGTCTTGATGGTGGGCGGCAACATCGAGGGCGAAACGCGCACCTTGTCGGTCTCGCTTTACGACAAAGTGCAGGGCATGGACCTGCAATCGGCCCATGTCATGGCGTTGGCCTTGGTCGGCATTTCCTTGTTGGCACTGAGCCTGGTGCTGGCGTTTGACCGGGTGGGCCAGCGCGGCCGCGCCCTGCAGGAGCGCTGATGCCCTCGGGCTTGAATGTCAAGTTGCGCTCGTCCCATCCGATTCGGCTGGAGGCCGAATTTGACTGTGCCGCCGGCGAGTTGGTGGCGCTGGTGGGCCCATCGGGCAGCGGCAAGACCAGCATGCTCAGAGCCATTGCCGGGTTGTGGACGCCGCCCGATGTGCAGGGCGAAATCACGGTGGCAGGGCAGACTTGGCTGAACTCGCAGGCAGGTGTGCACTGGCGGCCGCAGCAGCGGCGAGCGGGCTTGGTGTTTCAACACTACGCCTTGTTTCCGCACATGAGCGCGCACGACAACGTGGCGCTGGCCGCAGGCCCGAACTGGATGCCACACGATGTCAACGCCTTGCTTGACCGCTTGGGCTTGCACGACTTGCGCCAGCGCAGGCCGTCGCAACTCTCGGGTGGGCAGCAGCAGCGTGTGGCTTTGGCCAGAGCGTTGGTGCGTGTCATGCCCCAGCCGGCCATGCAGCTGGCGTCGCACACCGAAACGCCTGAGGCCTGGCCGGGCGTGCTGTTGTTAGACGAGCCTTTTTCGGCGGTGGATGCCCCCACTCGCCAAACCCTGTACCGCGAGCTGGCCGCCTTGCGCCAACAGGTGTCGGTGCCCATGGTCTTGGTCACCCACGATTTGGCCGAAGCCCGACGCTTGGCCGATCGCGTGGTGATTGTGGACGCGGGACAGACCCTGCAAACGGGTCACCCTTCGCGCGTGTTTGCCAGCCCCCGCAATGCGCGGGTGGCCGAATTGGTGGGCATTCAAAACCACTTTGAAGGCCGTTTTTACAAAGACCAACCCGGATGGGCGCGCCTGCGCTGGACGCAACCGGGCGGAGGCCCTGAGGCCATCGATTTGTTGGTGGTCGACAAAAACAAAATTGACGACGACACCCCCGTGACCTGGGTGCTCAACGGCGAGCAGGTCGATGTGCTGGCCGATGCGGGTGTTGCTGCAGAACCCGGCACCACGCGACTGCGTTGCCAATTGGCCGAGGTCTTGGCCTTGGGCGAAATCAGTTTGTGTACCCTCACGCCCGAAGCCTTGCCTGCTCAGACCATCACCCTGAACCTGACGACCCGGCTGCTTGAGCGTCTGCAAGTCCAAGCCGGAGACTGGGTGCAATTGCTGATTGCGCCCGGGGCGCTGCACATCATGCCAGTGCGCGAAGTTTCAGCTTGAGGGCGACTGCCAGATAGTTGGCACCGGCCACTTGCCACCTGTCACCTGCGATCTGAAAACTGACCCATCCCCCGCGTCACATAAGCCCGGGCCGTGGCGTTCTGCCGATAGACCCCTTCACCTGAAGCCAACCCCCAAAAACAAAACCCGCAAAGCCGAAGCGTTTGCGGGTAGCGGGTTGCGGGGCGTCTGAGGCCTCAAAGGGCGAGCACAGAAGCCTAAATTAGGCGATGAAACCTCAAGCCATGAAGACGGCAATGAAGGCCAGCAAGAAAATCAAAACAGCGCCAGCGGCTGGAATGATCACAGGAATGTGCTTGACCACGCCTTCGACGGGGTCGTTCGATGAGTGGGAATCGTTGTGAGCAGACATGAGAAACCTCAAAACAAGAATGGCCGTATTGTAGCCAACAGCGGCCGCTGTTTGTCTTACATCAAAGCGTAGGTGGTGCTGGCCCGAAAAACGCTTTTGCCGTCATTGGCCCCAGCCAGATCAATCTCGCCAAACGCCATGGCTTTGCCCACCCGCAAGACCCGGGCCGTGACCCAAGCGTCTTGGCCCGACAGGGGCTTCATGAAGGTGCTGGACAGTTGCACCGTGCTGCAAGGGCGGAACTCGCCAAAATGCTGAATCAAGGCCAGCACCATGGCGGTGTCGGCGGCGGCCATCATGGCCTGGCCACACAACATGCCTCCCACCCGTGACAGTTGGTCGCTTTGCGGCAGCCGCAGCGTCACGCTGTCGGCGTCGGTTCGCTCAACTTGCAAGTTCAGGGCCTGCACCCAGGGGGCAAACAAGTCGGCCAGGGCTTGTTGCAGGGCTTCGGGGGTGGTGCTCATGGCCCCAGTTTATACAGCCGTCAATGTCCCATCAACGCCAGCATGACCAGTGGTGTGGGCCGGTTTGGCGTCGTCTCTATACTGAACCCCTCAGAGTGGCCGTGCTTGTCCGGCCGCTTCAATCTCAACGAAGTCTCACAGGCCATGGCTTCTTCTGTTTTGGTTCTTGGCGCCGGCATGGTTGGCACCTGCACTGCTTTGCATTTGCAGCAACGCGGCGTCGAGGTGGTCTTGGTGGACCGGCGCGCGCCAGGCCAAGAAACCTCCTTTGGCAATGCGGGTTTGATCCAACGCGAGGCGGTGGAGCCCTATGCATTTCCGCGTGAAGCGGGGTTTGTCTTGAACGCGGCTTTGGGCAGGGGCGCCGAGGTGCATTGGCACGCTCGGGGCTTGTGGCAAATGGCCGGGCCGTTGCTGCGCTATTTTCAAAATTCGCGTCCCCTGTCGCATGCGCGCGCCACGCAGGCCTTCAGTCGGCTGATTGCCCATGCGACCGACGAGCACGGCGGGTTGATAGACGCTGCCGGTGCGCAAGACCTGGTGCGCCGCGAAGGGTTTCGCTTTGTCTTTCGCACCGCGCAAGCGTTTGACGAAGCGGCGCAACGCGCGGCGCATGTGCATGCGCAATTTGGCGTGCGCTACCAAGCCGAAAGCTCGGACCAATTGGCACAGGCCGAGCCCGCTTTGCGCAAGTCTATGGCGGGGGCAGTGCATTGGCAGGACCCTTGGGCGGTGCAAGACCCGGGAGCCTTGGTGCAGCGGTATGCCGATTTGTTTGTGGCGCGCGG
>JBEGTA010000142.1:0-4661 GCA_041179665.1 Pseudomonadota bacterium | reverse complement strand
GGTGATCTTCTTGCCATCGGGGAAGATGACGTGGTCGACTTGCGGCTTGATTTCGTCCCACTGCAACTTTTCCAGCGAGGCAACATCGATTTCGTTGTCGAAGTGACCGATGTTGCAAACGATGGCTTCGTCTTTCATGGCGGCCATGTGTTCGTAACGGATCACGTTCTTGTTGCCCGTGGCCGACACGAAGATGTCGCACTTGTCAGCGGCGTATTCCATGGTGACCACTTTGTAGCCTTCCATCGCGGCTTGCAACGCATTGATGGGGTCGATTTCGGTGACCCACACCTGGGCGCTGAGCGCGCGCAAGGCCTGGGCCGAGCCCTTGCCCACATCGCCATAGCCACACACCACCGCGACCTTGCCAGCAATCATCACATCGGTCGCGCGCTTGATGGAGTCGACCAAGGATTCGCGGCAGCCGTACAGGTTGTCAAACTTGCTCTTGGTCACCGAATCGTTCACGTTGATGGCGCGGAACATCAGGCTGCCCTTGGCGGCCATCTCGTTCAAACGCAACACGCCAGTGGTGGTTTCTTCGGTCACGCCAATGATGTGCGCGCCCTTGCGGCTGTACCAGGTGGGATCGACCGCCAACTTGGCCTTGATGGCGTTGAACAAGCAGGTCTCTTCTTCGCTGGTGGGGTTGGCGATCAAGGAGGCGTCTTTTTCAGCGCGCTTGCCCAAGTGCATCAGCAAAGTGGCATCGCCGCCGTCGTCCAAGATCATGTTGGGGCCTTCGCCTTCGGTGCCGGCTGCGCCAAAGTCAAAAATGCGGTGGGTGTAGTCCCAGTAGTCGGCCAATGTTTCGCCCTTGATGGCGAACACGGGTGTGCCCTTGGCAGCAATGGCGGCAGCGGCGTGGTCTTGTGTCGAGAAAATATTGCAAGAAGCCCAACGCACATTGGCGCCCAAGGCTTGCAGGGTTTCGATCAGCACGGCAGTCTGAATGGTCATGTGCAAGGAGCCGGTGATGCGCGCGCCCTTCAGGGGCTGGCTCTTGGCAAACTCTTCACGGATGGCCATCAGGCCGGGCATTTCGGTCTCGGCGATTTTGATTTCTTTGCGGCCCCAGTCGGCCAAACCGATATCGGCGATCACGCAATCGGCGTTCAGGGCGGTGTTCAAACGTGCATTCATGTGTTCAGCTCCAAAGCAATGTGAATGAGCCACACGCGTGGAGAAAGCACTGAATGGGAAAAAACAGGCTCACCGCACGTCGAGTGGATGAGCGTCGTTGCTGTTGAAGTGATCCGAGCCTCACGCCCCGCTGCCAACTTGAAACCAAGTCAGGGGGCGCTGCAACGCTCCTCGGATGGCCGCCATTATACGAAGAACGATTCGGGGGACAAGGCCAACCCGTAAAATCACCCTTTTCGCCGACCCGACTTGGGTTTGGCGACCACGGTTGGCCATTGGGCCGCCCGCTCGACTTCAGGACCCCCTTGTGACTTACGCCAACGAGACCCGGCGCCGCCGGACTTTTGCCATCATTTCTCACCCCGACGCGGGTAAAACCACGCTGACCGAAAAGCTCTTGCTGTTTTCGGGTGCCATTCAAATTGCCGGCTCGGTCAAAGCCCGCAAGGCCTCACGCCATGCCACCAGCGACTGGATGGAAATTGAAAAGCAACGGGGCATTTCGGTGGCGTCCTCGGTCATGCAAATGCTGTACCGCGAGCACGTCATCAATTTGCTGGACACGCCCGGCCACAAAGACTTTTCTGAAGACACCTACCGCGTCTTGACAGCGGTCGATTCGGCCTTGATGGTGATCGACGCCGCCAACGGTGTGGAAGCGCAGACCCGCCGCCTGATCGAGGTTTGCCGTCAACGCGACACGCCGATCATCACTTTCGTCAACAAGATGGACCGCGAAGTGCGCGACCCGCTCGACATCTTGGACGAAGTTGAGCGCGAGCTGGGCATGCCTTGCGTGCCCATGACTTGGCCCGTGGGGCAAGGCAAGTCGTTTGGCGGCATCGTCAACCTGCGCACCCAGGCCATGACCGTGTTCGACTCGGGCAGTGAACGCCTGCCACAAGACTTTGAAACCATTGCACTCACCGAGCAAGCCCAACTGGCTGAGCGTTTTGGCCTGGAATGGCAGTCTGCGATGGACAGCATGGAACTGGCCACCGGCGCATCGCCAGCCTTTGACGAGGCGGCTTTCTTGGCCGGTAAACAAACCCCGGTGTTCTTTGGCTCTGGCGTGAACAACTTCGGTGTGATGGAAGTGCTGGACGCCTTGGTGGATTTGGCGCCCTCGCCCAAGCCCCGCACCAGCAATTTGCTGGTCAACAAACAACCCGTGGTGAAAGAAATTCAACCCGAAGACAGCGCGTTTTCGGGTGTGGTGTTCAAGGTGCAAGCCAACATGGACGCCAACCACCGTGACCGCATCGCCTTTGTGCGCATGGCCTCGGGCAAATACACCCCCGGCATGAAACTCAAGGTGCAACGCACCGGCAAAGAGCTGCGGCCCACCAGCGTGGTGACCTTCTTGTCGCAGCGGCGCGAGGCGGTGGACGAGGCTTACGCCGGCGACATCATTGGCTTCACCACGCATGGTGGCGTTCAGTTGGGCGACACCATCACCGATGGGGCCAACTTGCAATTCACCGGTCTGCCTTTCTTTGCCCCCGAGCTCTTCATGACCGTGATCTTGAAGAACCCGCTGCGCACCAAACAACTGCAAACCGGTCTGGACCAGCTTGGCGAAGAAGGGGCGATTCAAGTCTTCAAGCCGGAAATTGGCGGACCCATGTTGCTGGGCGCGGTGGGCCAATTGCAGTTTGAAGTGGTGCAGCACCGACTGAAAGCCGAATACGACTGTGATGTGCGACTGGAAGGCTGCCAATACACCGGCGCACGTTGGATCACCGCCGACACCCCCGCCGAATTGCGCGAGTTCACCAACGCCTACCCGCAGCGTATGTCACTCGATGCCGCTGGCACCTTGGCCTATTTGTGCACCAGCCCCTATGACGTGCGCTTGGCGCAGGAACGGTTTCCAAAAATCCATTTTCACCCCTTGCGTGAGCACGCGGGCCTGTCCTTGGGCAGCGCCAACTGACGCAGCCCAAACGCCAAATGCGCCACATGCGCCACATGGGCCCCTTGCGCCACATGCAACATATGCGCCCCCTGCAAGACTGGTCGCCGCAAGGCATCCTCGGTGTCCTGACCGACATTGATGACACGCTGACCACTGCCGGCGCCATCACCGCTGAGGCCTTGCAGGCCTTGGCCGATCTGCGCGAGGCGGGCCTGCCTGTGGTGGCAATCACAGGCAGGCCTGTGGGCTGGAGTGAGCCCTTTGCGCAAAGCTGGCCAGTGAACGCCATCGTGGCCGAAAACGGCGCAGTGGCTTTGCTGCACGAACCGCACACGGGCTTACGCAAGCTCTACCAACAAAGCCCTGAGACACGCCGCACCCATTTTGAACGCCTGCAAGCGGTGCTGCAAAACATAGAACAACGCATTGAAGGCGCGAAGAGAGCCCGCGACAGCGCCGGCCGAGAAACCGACATCGCGATTGACCACAGCGAGTTCAACCAGTTGTCCCCAGAAGCCATCGCACACGTGGTGCGCTTGATGGAAGCCGAAGGCATGACCGCCACCGTCAGCAGCATCCATATCAACGCTTGGTGGGGCTCGCACAACAAACTCACAGGGGCGCGTTGGATCGTGCGCGAGCTGTGGGGCCGCGATCTGGACGCCGAAATGTTGCGCTGGGTGTTTGTGGGAGACTCCAGCAACGACCAAGTGATGTTTGAACACTTTCCCAACAGCGTGGGCGTGGCGAACATTCGGCACTTTGAAAATCAACTGCACTTTGCCCCACGCTACATCACCCCCAGCGAGCGCGGTGCTGGCTTTGCCGAGATGGCTCGTCACTTGCTGAAGCACCGGCTTTGATATGGCCCTTAACCCCATCGTGGCATGCCGCGCGAACCCCTGACACATGAACTGGACCTGCGCATGACCGCCCCTGTCGAATTAACTTGGACTGAAAAAGACACCCCACGCTCGGCCTTGTGGCGCTCTGACCAAGTCTTGCCCAAAACCGTGGTGCTGGCCGACGACACCTTGACGGCCGACACGGCATTTCGCTTGGCCTGCGCCGGCACGGGCCTGTTGTGGCGCAGCGACTTCCAAAATGCGCGTCAACTTTTGCAAGCTTTGGCGCGGCGCATCGACAAACCCAAAAAAGTCCGCGCCAAGAAAAACGATGGCAGTGTGCCCACCATTGCGGGCGCGGCCTTTCACACCCATCGCCAAGCCCAAGCCCAGCGCACACGCATCTTGAGCCAAATCTTGATTGAGCTCGAGGGCGACTACAGCATTGCTTTGCGGCGTGCACCCGATGTCAAGCAAGCCTGTGCGCAGGCCTTTGGCCCTGCCAATGGCCAGTCCAGTGTGGTCTCGCTGCGCAGCCTGCAAGGCATGATCGGCGCACTGGAGTGGCGCAAAAACGGCGTCGAAGTGCCCGCCATGGGCGAGGCTTTGCGCATTTATCCGCACTATGGCGTGTTCTCTCCCGTTCGCGGCGAATACATCGACTTGGTCGCACAAGCCCCCTTGCCCGACGCCTTCAAGGCCTCGCCCTTGGCGTTTGACATCGGTGTGGGCACAGGTGTTTTGTCGGCTGTGTT
>JBEGTA010000141.1:0-17427 GCA_041179665.1 Pseudomonadota bacterium | reverse complement strand
CCGGTTGCGGCTTTTCGCATGTCAGTGGGCCGCAATTACCCGCCTCGGCTACCCAGCATCGGCCCGAGCTGGCGGGCTCTGCCTTTGAGGCCATGGGCGTCTCGCTGGTTTTTCATCCGCGTAACCCATATGTGCCCACCGTGCACATGAATGTGCGCATGATCGCGGCCAAGCCGGAGGGCAAGGCGCCGGTGGCGTGGTTTGGCGGAGGTATGGACCTGACGCCCTATTACGGTTTTGACGAAGACGCGGTGCACTTCCATCAAACCTGCAAAGAGGCCTTGAACCCCTTTGGCGAGGCCTTGCATCCGAGGTTCAAAGCCTGGTGTGACGATTACTTTTGCAACAAGCACCGTCACGAACAACGCGGCGTTGGCGGCATCTTCTTTGATGATTTTTCTGAGCTGGGCATGGACGCCAGTTTTGCCATGATGCAAAGCGTGGGAAATGCATTGCTGCCGGCCTACTTGCCCATTGTGGAGCGCCGCAAATCAATGGCCTATGGCGAACGCGAGCGCGACTTCCAGCTCTACCGCCGTGGGCGTTATGTGGAGTTCAATCTGGTCTGGGATCGGGGAACCCATTTCGGACTGCAGTCGGGTGGCCGCACCGAATCCATCTTGCTGTCCATGCCACCCGAAGTCCGTTGGTCTTACCAACGGCAAGACCCATTGGGCTCGCCTGAAGAGCGCTTGTTGAGCCATTACTTAGTTCCCAAGGATTGGGTTTGAACCCCAACGGCATTCAACGCTTAGGGGTTTTCGGCGGTGCATTTGATCCGCCGCATCTGGCGCACGTGGCCTTGGTCGAGGCCGCTGTCCGTCAACTTCAGTTGGCCCAAGTCAGGGTGTTGCCCACCGGTGAGGCTTGGCACAAGCAACGCCCTTTGAGCGGCGCGGCACACCGCTTGGCGATGTGTCAATTGGCTTTTCAGCACCTGCCCCAAGTGGTGTTGGATGCCCGAGAAACCCAGCGCACGGGTCCCAGCTACACGGTGGATACGCTGAATCAGTTGCAAAACGAGTTTCCGCAAGCGCAGCTTTTTTTGCTGCTGGGTGATGACCAACGCCGTTCTTTGCCCCATTGGCACCAGATCGAGCAAATCGGGCGCATCGCTATAATCTGCGCCGCGGGGCGAGATAAAGGCGTGCGTGCGTGGAGTGAAGAAAACAACACTTTGCCAACCGATCTTTCCCTTCCCGACACCCTGCAAGCGCGCCTTCAACCGCTGGACATGCCCCTGATGCCGCACAGCGCGACAGGCATTCGCGAGTTGTTGGCCTCGGATCAGCCCATTTCTGGCTTGGTGCCTCCCGCTGTAGAACGCTATATTCACGAACACCACCTTTACAGGCCCCATTGATGACCGAATCCGCTGCAAAAAAAGACATCCAAAAACTCCAACGAGCCATCGTGGACGCTTTGGAGGATGTCAAGGCCCAAGAGATTCAAGTGTTTGACACCGAACACCTGTCCTCCTTGTTTGAGCGCGTCATCATCGCCTCGGGCACATCCAATCGCCAGACCAAAGCATTGGCGGCCAGTGTGCGCGACAAAGTGCGCAACGCCGGTTTTGGCAAGCCCCGCATCGAGGGCGAAGACAACGGTGAATGGATCATTGTGGACTGCGGTCAAGCGGTGGTGCACGTCATGCAACCCACCATTCGCACTTATTACAACTTGGAAGAAATTTGGGGCGGCACGCCGGTGCGCCTCAAGTTTGGTGCGCCCAAGCCCGTTGCAGCGGCCGATGTGAAATCGCACATCCGCAGTACCGATGCCAAAAAGGCAGCGCCCAAAAAAGCGGCCGCTAAGAAGACAGAAGCCCAACCCGCCGCCAAGCCCAAAGTGGCTTTGAAGGCGCCCGCCAAAACAGCGGCCAAATCAGCGGCCAAATCAACGGCAAAACCTGCGGGAAAAACCGCACCAAAATCTGCCGCTAAATCTGCAGTTAAGACGGCTGCGAAAACACCCGCCAAGACCGCCGCTAAGTCCGCCACCAGCAAACCCACTGTGAAAACGGTGGGCAAGCCAGCGGCCAAACCCGCAGTCAAAAAAGCCCCCGCACGCAAGGCTGTGCAAGCCACGACCCGCCGCAAAGCCGATTGATCGTTCATGAAGCTGCTGATCGTTGCGGTCGGCCAACGTGTGCCGGATTGGGCCCAGACGGCCTGGGACGATTACGCCAAACGATTTCCGCCTGAGCTCAAAGTCGAGCTCAAGGCCGTGAAAACCGAGCCACGCGGCTCCAAAACCCTGTCCACGCTTTACGCCGCCGAGCGCCAGCGAATTGAGGCGGCGATTCCCCGTGGCAGCCGCATCGTGGTGCTGGACGAGCGGGGCACCAGCCTCAGCACCCAAGCCCTCGCCACACGACTGACCCAATGGCAACTGGGGGGCGACGATGTGGCCTTGGTGATTGGGGGACCCGACGGCCTCGAGCCTGAATTCAGACAAGCCGCGCATGAGCGCATTCGCCTGTCTGATCTGACTTTGCCCCATGCCATGGCGCGGGTGTTGCTCATTGAGCAGCTGTACCGGGCTTGGTCCATCAACGCCAACCACCCCTATCACCGCGAATGAGCGATTTCATTTACCTCGCATCGCAAAGCCCTCGGCGCAGCCAGTTGCTCGACCAGATCGGTGTGGCGCACCGTCTTTTGCTGGCCTCGCCAGACGAAGACGCGGAGACGCTAGAAGCGGTGCGCGGGCAAGAAGCGCCCGCACGTTATGTGGTCCGCGTGACCGGTCTGAAGCTGGACGCTGCCGTGCAGCGCCTGCACCGGCAGGGGCTGCCTGCGGCCCCGGTGTTGTGTGCAGACACCACGGTGTGCTTGGGACGACAGATTTTGGGCAAACCGACAGATGCCGCCGATGCTCGGCGTATCTTGAGCTTGCTGTCAGGCCAAACACACCGAGTTTTAACGGCCATTGCGGTGCAAAAAGGCCGTCAAAGGGTGGCCGCTGTGTCTGAGTCATGGGTGCGTTTTGCGCCTTTGACGAGCGCGCAAATCAACGCTTATGTCGCCTCAGGCGAGCCCATGGGCAAAGCCGGAGCCTATGGCGTGCAGGGCAGGGCAGCTGTTCATATTGATCAGATCAAGGGCAGCTATTCAGGCATCATGGGCTTGCCTCTTTTTGAAACGGCTCAAGCGTTGCGCTCAGTTGGCGTGCGCTGTTGAGCGGTTCGAGCAGAATTCAAAATCCATCTTTCCCACCCAGAATTTACCGATGCAACAAGATATTTTGGTCAATTGGTCGCCCCAAGAAACGCGGGTTGCGGTGGTCGAATTTGGCGCAGTGCAAGAGCTGCATGTCGAACGCACCTTAGAGCGTGGGCTGGTGGGCAATGTTTATTTGGGCAAAGTTGCGCGTGTGCTGCCGGGCATGCAGTCGGCTTTCATTGACATTGGGCTCGACAAAGCCGCGTTTTTGCATGTGGCCGATGTTTGGCAAAAACACACCGATGGCGAGGCGGCAACCGCGCGCACGGGCCAGCCTTTGGTCCCGATCGAAAAGCAGGTTTTTGAGGGCCGCGCCATCATGGTGCAAGTCATCAAAGACCCCATGGGCACCAAAGGGGCGCGACTCTCCACCCAGATCAGCATTGCCGGTCGGCACTTGGTTTTCTTGCCGCAAGACGACCACATTGGGGTGTCGCAAAAAATCCCTTCCGAGCAACGCGATGCGCTGCGCCAACGGCTGCAAGCCTTGGTGGGCGAGGCCGGGGGTGGGTTTATTTTGCGTACCAACGCCGAAGACTCAAGCGACGAAGAGTTGCAAGAAGACATTGCCTACTTGCGCAAGACATGGGCCCGCATCAAAGAAGCCTCGGTGCGTTTGCCCCCCGCGTCGTTGTTGCACCAAGACCTGACGTTGTTGCAACGTGTATTGCGCGATTTGGTGGGCGAGGCCACGCAAAGCATTCGCATTGACTCGCAAGAGCAGTTTGCTGATTTGATGTCGTTTGGTCGCGAGTTCATGCCCAAAGCGGCCGAGCGCCTGCACCTGTACAAAGGGGAGCGGCCGATTTTTGATTTGTATGCCATCGACGAAGAAATTGCCAAGGCCTTGGGCCGTCGGGTCGATCTGAAATCGGGCGGCTACCTCATCATTGACCAAACCGAAGCCTTGACCACGGTGGATGTGAACACCGGAGGCTATGTCGGTGCCCGCAATTTTGAAGACACCATTTTCAAGACCAACCTCGAAGCGGCCCAAGCCATTGCGCGCCAACTGCGCTTGCGCAATCTGGGCGGCATCATCATTGCCGACTTCATCGACATGGCGCGTGCCGACCATCAAGACGCGGTGCTGGCAGAGTTTCGCAAACAACTGTCCCGCGATCGCGTGAAAACCATGGCGGGCGGGTTTTCGTCTCTGGGCTTGCTGGAGATGACCCGCAAACGCACCCGCGAGTCGTTGGCTCACATGCTGTGTGAGCCTTGCCCGAGTTGCCAGGGCAAGGGCATCGTCAAAACAGCCCGTTCGGTGGTGTACGACATCTTGCGCGAAATCTTGCGCGAAGCGCGCCAGTTCAATCCCCGCGAATTTCGTGTGGTGGCGGCATCGCCGGTCATTGATTTGTTGCTCGACGAGGAGAGTCAGCACTTGGCGGGTTTGTCGGACTTCATTGCCAAGCCCATTTCATTGCAAGTCGAGCCCGCAATGGGGCCCGAGCAATACGACGTGGTGTTGCTCTAACGCAGCAGTTAGTCGCCCTCGCTTGCCCATTCACCCCGGCGGTGCAACTTGGCGTAAGCGCCCCCTTGGGCCAGCAGGGCAGCGGGCGCGCCTTGCTCCACAATTTGTCCCTTCTCCATGACCACCACGCGGTCGGCGTGTTCGATGGTCGACAAACGGTGGGCCACGATCAGCGTGGTGCGTCCGTGCATGAGTTTTTCCAAGGCCTCTTGCACCCAACGCTCAGAGGCGTTGTCCAGTGCCGATGTCGCTTCGTCCAAAATCAAAATAGGAGCATCTTTGTAGAGTGCCCGTGCGATGGCCAAGCGTTGGCGCTGGCCGCCCGAAAGTTCATTGGCGTTGTGGCCCAGCAGGGTGTCCATGCCCATCGGCATTTGCACCACATGGCTCCATAGGTTGGCGGCTTCTAAGCTGGCCTGGATGCGAGCTCTGTCGGCGTTTTGACCCAGACACACGTTGGCTGCCACAGTGTCGTTGAGCATGACCACATCTTGGCTAACCAAGGCAAATTGCTGGCGCAAATTGACCAAGTCCCATTGCTCTAAGGGCGTGCCATCCAGACTCACGGTGCCAGCAGTGGGCTGAACGAAACGTGGCAACAACTGAACCAATGTCGATTTGCCCGCACCCGAGGTGCCCACCAGTGCAACCGTCTCGCCAGGTTGGATGCGGAGGTTTACCCCGTTCAAAGCAGGCTGGCTGTCGGCGGTGAACTGCAAATGAACATCCGTCCAAGTCACCGAGCCTTTGGCGCGCGGGGTGGTGTACGTTCCCTGGGTTTCTTCTTTCGCATCGTCAATCAAGTTCAGGCCTCGCTCAAGCGCCGCCAGACCTCGGGTGATGGGGTTCGAAATTTCAGTCAGCCGTTTGATGGGCGCAATCAGCATCAGCATGGCGGTGATGAAGGCCACAAAACCACCCACCGTGGCGCCCGAAGCGCCGTTTTGGCTTTGGTAAAGCGCCAACACCAACACCATAGATAAGGACAAAGCGGCCACCATTTGGGTGAGGGGGGTCATGGCCGCAGAGGCCACCGTCGACTTCAATGCCAAACGGCGCAGGACCAAGGCCAGTTGCTTGAACCGCGCCAATTGATGTTCTTGGCCGCCTTGCAAGCGCACAACACGGTGGGCCAGCACATTTTCTTCAACAACATAAGCCAAATTGTCGGTGGCGTTCTGGCTTTCTTTGGTCAGTTTATAAAGCCGCTTTGAGAGGGCTTTCATGATCCAACTCAGGCCGGGGGCGACCGTGAACACCAGCAGCGTCAGCTTCCAGTTCAGCCACATCAAATAACTGAGCAAGGCGATGAGGGTGAAGCCGTCTCGCGTCAAGGCAATCACCGCGGTGACCAGTTGGGCTGCGCCCGATTGGACTTCGTAGACGATGGTATTGGACAGGGTGCTGGCCGACTGCTTTGAAAAAAGTGACAAGTCAGCCCTCATGAGCTGAGCGAACAAACGCGAGCGGAGTTTCTCCATGCCGTCATTGGTGATGCGTGACAGCGCGTATTGCGCCACGAAGTTGGCCAATCCGCGCACCGAAAACAAGCCCAAAACGACGGCGGGAATGACCCACAAGGGGAGTTTGTTTTCTGCAAATCCCTGGTCCAGCAAAGGTTGAAAAAGCGCTGGAATCATGGGTTCGGTCAATGCCCCCACCAGCGTGGCCAAAACAGCCACCGCCCAAATGCCCCGCTGGCTTCCAAAATAGGGCATCAGTCGGCGCAGCCGCGCCCGGATGTTCGGGGTCTGCGTGGGGTTGGGCGGGTTTTGACTCATGGCGTGGATTGTAAGGAAGGCCGTTACGGCGAGAGAAAAGTCATGACTACGGTGTACGATCACGGTTTTCAAGAATTCGACAGTCCTTCCCCTCCCATGAAGATCAATTTAATGCGCATGTTCCCCATGAACTGGATGCTTCAGTGGTTGTTTTTGAGTGCTTTGGCGTTGCCGGCTTGGGCCCAATTTCGCGTTGAAGTGACCGGTGTGGGCATGACCCAATTGCCCGTGGCCATCGTGCCATTCAAGGGGGAGGCTGCGGCTCCCCAAAAGCTGGCCAGCATTGTTCAGTCTGACTTGGAGCGAAGCGGCCAATTCAAAGGTCTGGATGTGGGCGCAGCGGCTTTGGATGAAACCAGCCGCCCGGATTGGGGGCCCTGGCGTCAACTTTCCGCCGAGGCCTTGGTGGCCGGTTCAGTGACGCGCTTGGCGGACGGACGTTTTGATGTTCGCGCTCGCTTGTGGGACGCGGTCAAAGGGCAAGAAAAAGGCGACTTCAAAGACACAGTGTCCGCCGCAGACCTGCGCTTGTCAGCGCACCGCATTGCCGACTGGGTTTATCAACAACTCACCGGCACGCCCGGTGCCTTTGCTTCTCGCATCAGCTATGTCACCAAAGCCGGAGGGCGTTATTCGCTTTGGATCGCCGACTCGGATGGCGAAAACGCCAAGGCCGCATTGACCAGCCCTGAGCCGATCATTTCACCCTCGTGGTCACCCAGTGGCGCTCAATTGGCCTATGTGTCTTTTGAGTTGCGCAAGCCGGTGGTCTATGTGCACGAATTGGCCACGGGACAACGCCGCGCTGTGGCCAATTTCAAAGGCTCGAACAGCGCCCCAGCTTGGAGTGCGGACGGCAAATCTTTGGCCGCCACACTCAGCCGAGATGGCGGTTCTCAGATTTTCCGCATTGATTTGAATGGCGGCGAGCCTCGCCGATTGACGCCGCCCGGCGGCATCAATACCGAGCCGGCCTTTTCACCCGACGGTACGGCTTTGTTTTTTGTCAGTGACCGCGGGGGAAGCCCCCAGATCTACCGCATGCCCGCCCAAGGAGGCCCGGCTGAACGCGTGACATTCTCGGGCACTTACAATATTTCACCCGCCGTCAGTCCCGACGGTCGCTGGTTGGCCTACATCTCTCGCACAGGCGGCGGTTTCCGTTTGCAACTGATGGATTTGGCCTCCGGCCAAGTGACCGCGCTGACCGATACATCGGCGGACGAGCGTCCCAGCTTCGCGCCGAACAGCCGTTTGCTGGTGTATGCCACCGTCTTTCAAGGGCGCGAGTCCTTGATGACCACCACCTTGGATGGGCGCATCAAAGCCCGCTTGGCGGGGCAAGGTGGCGACATTCGTGAGCCCTATTGGGGCCCGATGCGCAAATGAATTCAGACATTAATTTGACGAGGAAAATCATGAAAAAAAATCTGTTCGCCAGCTTGTTGTTGGTTTCTCTGTTGGCCGGTTGCGCCTCGGGTGTGAAGCTGGACGATGTGCCGGTGGAAGACAAAGCCGCCACCTCTTCGGGTGCGACCGCGCAAGCCGTTGGCAGCGAACAAAACAACGCGCAGACGGGTGTCGCGTCTGTGGTGGTTGACAAATCCAGCACAGGCATTGGCCCTGTGGGGGTGGCGCATGTGGTGTTTTTTGATTACGACAGCTTTGTGGTGCGTGCCGAAGCGCGCCCGGTGCTCGAAAGCCACGCCCGCTTCTTGCAAGCCAACAAGCAACGCAAAGCCAACTTGGAAGGCCACACCGACGAGCGTGGCGGCCGTGAATACAACTTGGCGCTGGGTCAAAAGCGTGCCGAAGCCGTCCGTCAAGCACTGAGCTTGCTGGGTGTGCCTGACAGCCAAATGGAAGCGGTCAGTTATGGCAAAGAAAAGCCAGCGGCTCAGGGCTCATCTGAAGACGACTTGGCGAAAAACCGCCGAGTTGAAATTCGGTACTGATCGCCATGACCCAGTGCGCCATGACGATCTCGGTGGGGCTTCGCGGGGCACTGGCCATCGTGCTGGCCGGCCTGATGGGCACAGCCCAAGCCGCTTTGTTTGAGGACGAAGAGGCGCGCAGAGCCATCTTGGATTTGCGCCAACGCGTTGAGCAATCCAACACGGTCATCAAAGGCATGGGCGATGAAAACGCCCAGTTGCGCCGTGCCTTGCTCGATTTGCAGGGGCAAATTGAAAGTCTTAAATCCGATTTGTCAAAAAGCCGCGGTGCACAAGAACAGTTGGCCCGTGATTTGTCTGAACTGCAGGTTCGCCAAAAAGACCTGCTTTTGGGCTTGGAAGACCGTCTGCGCCGCTCGGATGAGCGCATGCAGCGTCTGGAGCCCGTCAAGGTCAGCTTGGACGGTGCTGAGTTCATGGCCGAACCCGCTGAAAAACGCGAGTACGACGCGGCCATGGAGCTCTTTCGCAGTGGCGATTTTGTCGCCGCTCAAACCGGTTTGGGTGCATTTGTGAACCGTTACCGCCTGAGTGGCTATGTGCCCACGGCTTTGTTTTGGTTGGGCAATGCGCAATATGCCAACAAGGACTACAAGGAATCGTTGGCCAATTTCCAAAGAATGTTGAAGTCAACACCGACACACCCTCGTGCCCCCGAAGCCATGTTGGCCATTGCCAACATTCAAATTGAGCTGAAGGACTTGCGGTCGGCCCGCAAGTCTCTGGACGATTTGATCAAAGCGCATCCCACGACCGAGACTGCGGCCACGGCCCGCGACCGCTTGGCGCGTTTGCGCTGAACCTGAACATCTGGACATTCGGGTGATCACGCTCGAGCAATTGCAAATACAAACCGCGCTGGTGCTGGGACTGACTTTTTTGTTGGCCACACTGGCGGGGGCTTTGTTCCACCGCACGCACTTTTGCACCATGGGGGCCATCAGCGATGGCGTGGTCATTGGCGACTTCACTCGCGCACGGCAATGGGTGCTCGCTGTGGCCGTGGCGGCCTTGGGTTTTGGCGTCATGGCTTGGCAAGGCTTGATCAATCCGAACAACACCATTTACGCGGGCCAACAACTGTCTTGGTTGTCGTTGTTGTTGGGTGGTGCCTTTTTTGGGTCGGGCATGGTGTTGGCATCGGGTTGCGTCAGCAAATCCTTGGTACGTGTTGGTGCCGGCAACTTGAAATCATTGGTCGTGTTGATGGCGGTGGGCATTTCCGCTTTGGCCGCCATGCGTGGGCTGGTCGCGATTTGGCGCGTCAAATCTTTGGATCATGTGAGCGTGGGCACCGGGGCGGGGCCTTTTGTGGGCCAATGGCTGAGCAGCTATACGGGTCTGTCACAGCCCTTGGCGTGGTTGCTTGCAGCTGTTTTGTTTGCTGGCTTACTGTGCCTTTGGGTGTTCAAAGACCGACAGTTAATGCGCTGGCCAAACATGGCGCCAGGTTTAGGCGTTGGCTTGGTGGTGGTGGCGTTTTGGTGGATTGCTGGTGTCATGGGCTTTGTTGCCGAACACCCTGAGACCTTAGAGCCGGTTTTTTTGGGCTCTGCCAGTGGTCGCATGGAGGCCATCAGCCTCACCGCCCCCGTGGCTTTGTGGTGGGATGCCCTGATGTACCTGAGCGATGGCAGCAAACGTTTGACCCTGGGCATGATGACGGTGCTGGGCTTGGTGCTGGGCTCGTTCATCAGTGCCAAACAACAAGGTTCCTTCCGTTGGGAGGGGTTCACCCAAACCTCTGATTTGACTTTGCACTTGTTGGGTGGCTGCTTGATGGGGGTGGGCGGAGTCATGGCCCTGGGTTGCACCGTTGGCCAAGGTTTGTCTGGCTTGTCGACACTGAGCTTGGGCAGTTTTGTGGCCATCTCGGGCATTGTGTTGGGGGCCGTGGTGGCGCTGAATTGGCAAATGCGGCGAGCGGAGTCTGTATGAACGCAGAGCGGGTACTGCCAAGCGAAGATGAGCGGCGATTTGGGGGCTTGCAAAGGTTGTATGGCGTGCAAGGGGCTCTTCAAATTCGCCAGGCGCACGTAGTGGTCGTGGGCATTGGCGGCGTGGGCTCTTGGGTGGCCGAGGCTTTGGCCCGCAGTGGCGTGGCCCGCTTGACTTTGGTGGACATGGACCACATTGCCGAGTCCAATATCAACCGACAAATTCATGCGCTCACCAACACCACAGGGCAGTCAAAAGTGGCGGCCATGAAAGAGCGCATTGCCTTGATTCACCCCGATTGCCAAGTCGCGGCCGTGGACGAATTCGTCACCCCTGAAAACTGGCCCACGCTTCTCACGGAGATGCCCGATGCCCTGGTTGATGCGTGTGATCAGGTGCGGGCCAAAGTGGTCATGGCGGATTGGGCTTTGACGCACAAGGTGGGCTTTGTCGCGGTGGGTGCGGCTGGCGGAAAGCGTTTGGCGCACAAGGTGGATGTGGACGATTTGTCCAAAATTACGCACGACCCTTTGTTGGCCCAAGTGCGTTACCGGCTGCGTAAGCACCACGGTGCTCCGAAGGGCGAAAAACGCATGGGTGTTCGAGGGGTCTTTAGCCGTGAGTCAGTGGCACCACCCGATGCGTCTTGCGCCATCGAGGGCGATGGCACGCTCAATTGCCATGGCTATGGTTCGGTGGTCAGCGTGACGGCTACTTTTGGCATGTGCGCGGCATCAGAAATTTTGAATTTTTTGGCTGAGCGGTCTCTGAAGGCCTCGAAATAACGCTATAATTTGAGTCTTGCTCCAGTGCAATGCCACTGAAGCAAAGGGACCATAGCTCAGTTGGTAGAGCAGCGGACTTTTAATCCGTTTGTCGTGGGTTCGACCCCCGCTGGTCCCACCAATCCAATAAAAAGCACTTTGTATTTCGGTACAAAGTGCTTTTTTCTTGGTCCAACGCCACTTGGCCGCAGACACCCACCGAAAGAATGCCATGAGCAGCCCAAACAATCGCCCAACTGATGTGTCGCCTCGGGCCCTTTGCGAGCCCTGCGCTGGCATTCAGCAGCACTGGCGACGTGCGCCAGGCCATGCCGAGTTGGTGCAAGGCACCAATCGCAAGGTGCAACGCGAAGCAGGGCAGGTCACCCTCACGTCTTACCGTTGTGATCGCTGTGGCACGGCGTGGGAATACGAAAACAACAAAGCCAATCAACACGCCGGTTGGCGCGTTGTCTCAGGCGGCCACTTCGAGTAAGTGGGTCAATTCGAGCCATCGCTCCTCTAAGGCGCTCACTTCGTCCGCCAGCGCTTTCAAGCGGCGACCGGCTTCGGCGATCTCGGCTGGTGGCAAGGGGGTGCTCAATTGCTGTTCGAGTTGGGCTTTTTCGGCTTCGATACTGGCCATGCGTTGTTCGTTTTGTTCGAGCTCACGCTTCAGGGGACGTGTTTGTGCGGCCAACTGTTGTCGTTTTTGGGCATCCAGTTTGCGTTGCTCGGCGCTGCTGAGACCCGTTGCTGCATGAGCGCTCGGTTTGCTGGCCTGTTGGGGCGTGATGCTTGCGGCTTCAGGGGCGGATGACACCACAACTGCTGGAGCCGCCGCCACCGAACTGTCGGGCATCGCCGCATCTCGCGCCATGTTTTTGGCTTCTTCGCGCAGGCGTTTTGATTCGTCCAGCAGGTAACGCTGGTAGTCGTCCAAATCGCCATCAAAGGGCTCGACTTTGCCTCGCCCCACCATCCAAAACTCGTCACACACAGCACGCAGCAAAGCGCGGTCATGGCTGACCAGCATGACGGTGCCTTCAAACTCGTTCAACGCCATCGACAGCGCTTCTCGGGTGGCCAAATCCAAGTGGTTGGTGGGTTCGTCCAGCAGCAACAGGTTGGGGCGTTGCCAGACGATCATGGCCAGCACCAGACGTGCTTTTTCGCCACCACTCATGGTGCCCACGGTTTGTTTGACCATGTCACCCGAAAAATTGAAGGTGCCCAGATAGTTGCGCAAATCCTGCTCACGGCTGGGCTCGCCACTTTGGGGCCCGAGCTCTTTGGCCAGACGAATCATGTGCTCAAGCGGCGTATCGGCAGGGTGCAGCACATCCAGCTCTTGCTGAGCAAAGTAGCCAATGTTCAGCCCTTTGCCCTCGGTCAGCGTGCCCGCCAACAATGGCATGGTGCGGGCGATGGTCTTCACCAAAGTCGATTTGCCTTGGCCGTTGGCCCCCAAAATACCAATTCGTTGCCCCGCCAAAACCGATTTGCTCACCCCTTGCAAAATGGCTTTGGGTGCGTGGTCTACGGTGTAGCCAAAACGGGCTTCGCTGATGGCCAACATCGGATTGGGCAAGTTGTGCGGTTCTTTGAAGCCAAATGTGAACTCGGCTTCGGCCAACAAGGGGGCCACTTTTTCCATGCGCTCAAGGGCTTTGACACGGCTTTGCGCCTGCTTGGCCTTGCTGGCCTGCGCTTTGAATCGGTTGATGAACTTTTGCAGGTGTGCGATCTTGTCTTGTTGCTTGGCAAATGACGCCTGCTGTAACTCCATTTGTTGCGCGCGCAAGATCTCGAAAGCGCTGTAATTGCCGCCATAACGCGTCAATTTGGCGTGCTCGATGTGCAAGGTGACATCGGTGACCGCATCCAAAAATTCACGGTCATGGCTGATCACAATCATGGTGCCGGCATAGCGTTGCAACCAGGCCTCCAGCCAGACCAAGGCATCCAAATCCAAGTGGTTGGTCGGCTCGTCCAGCAACAAAATGTCGGAGGGGCACATCAGCGCACGGGCCAATTGCAAGCGCATGCGCCAGCCGCCTGAAAAACTGTTCACGGGCTGGTTCAGTTCATCGACTCGAAAGCCAAGACCCAAAATCAGAGCCTCTGCGCGGGGCAAGGCATCGTGGTCCCCGGCGTCAGCCAAGTCGGTGTACACATGCGCCATTTCCATGCCGTCCCCAGAGGCTTCAGCCAATACCAGTCGCGCGCGCAACTCGGCCAGTCGGGTGTCGCCTTCCAGCACAAACTCTGAAGCAGGCTGATCGGTCTCGGGCATGTTTTGCGCCACTTGCGCCATGCGCCAAGCCTTGGGCATGTCAAAGTCGCCACCGTCTTCGTGCAAGGTGCCATTGAACAGCGCAAACAAGGTCGATTTGCCTGCGCCGTTGCGTCCCACCAGCCCCACCTTTTCACCGGGGTTCAGGGTGACCGAGGCTTGGTCCAACAGCACTTTGGTGCCTCGGCGAAGGGTGACGTTTTTCAGATTGATCATGGGGGCGCAATGCCGGTCAGGCCGGTCTCGTGTTCTCAGTAAATGGCCGCCTCTTGGGGGCGGCAGGTTGTGCCATTGGCGTGTGGCCCAGCAGGCTCAAGGTGGGTCAGTGCAAGTTGGCGATGGCCTCGCGGGTCAGCAGCAAGACTTGGTCATCGCCCGAGCTGGTGTCCAGCCAAGTGGTTTCCAATTGAGGGAAAGCAGCTTCAAAGTGCTCGCGCTCATTGCCAATTTCCAGCACCAGCACCGCATGCGCCGTCATGTGCTTTGGCGCGTCGCGCAACAACTGGCGCACAAAGTCCATGCCATCGGTGCCACCGGCCAAGGCCAATCGCGGTTCGGCCAAGTATTCGGCAGGCAAAGCCGCCATGCTGGCTTGGCAAACATAGGGCGGGTTGCACAGCACCAAATCAAAACCGCCTTTGAGCGCCTTCAGGCCATCGCTCTCGACCAACTGAATGCGTTCTTGCAGACCGTGGCGCGCCACATTGATGGCGGCCACCTCTAATGCATCTGCAGAAATATCGGCTCCAGTCACTTGCACTTCGGGCCAAGCCAATGCAGCCAACACCGCCAAACTGCCATTGCCGGTGCACAGGTCCAGCACCTCACGGGTTTGGTCGCTCAGCCATGCATCGATGGTGCCATCGGCCAGCACCTCGGCGATCAAGCTGCGCGGAACAATGGCCCGTTCGTCAATGTAGAACGACACACCCTGCAACCAAGCTTCGCGCGTCAGGTATGCGGCAGGTTGGCGTGTGGCAATGCGCTGGGCCACCAGAGCGGCGCAGGCGGCTTGTTGTTCGGGGGTGACCGCTTGCTGGCCCACCTCGTCCAGTTCGGCATCGAGTGGCAGATTCAGCTTCCACAGCACCAGCCAGACGGCTTCGTCAAAGGCATTCAGCGTTCCGTGGCCAAAAGCGACACCAGCTTGGACCAACTCTTCGGCCGCTTGCGCGATCAAGCCCGAAACGGTCATGGCCTTCATGCAGTGACAGCCAGGTTGAGTTGTTCCAGGGTGCGGCGGTAGATGGCTTTGAGCGGCGCCATGTCGCTCACGGCCACATGTTCGTTGACTTTGTGGATAGTGGCGTTGGGCGGCCCCATCTCGATCACTTGCGGGCAAATTTGCGCGATGAAACGCCCATCGCTGGTGCCCCCCGTGGTGGAGAGTTCGGTCTTGAGCCCGGTTTCGTCGGCAATGGCTTTTTGCACAGCGGCCACCAGTGTGCCCGGTGTGGTCAAAAAGGGCAGCCCACCAAGAGTCCACTTGAGGTCGTAAGCCAAGCCATGTTTGTCGAGTACGGCTTGCAATCGCTCTTGCAAACTCTCGGGGGTGGACTCGGTGCAAAAACGGAAGTTGAAGTCGACCACACAATCGCCGGGGATGACGTTGCTCGCGCCGGTTCCCGCATGAATGTTGCTGACTTGCCAACTGGTTGGCGGAAAGAAGGCATTGCCTTCGTCCCAGCGCAAACCCACCAACTCGGCCAAAGCAGGGGCCAAGCGGTGGATGGGGTTGTCGGCCAAGTGCGGATAAGCGATGTGGCCTTGCACCCCTTTCACGGTCAACTTGCCGCTCAGGGTGCCGCGTCGGCCATTTTTGATCATGTCGCCAGTTTTTTGCACCGAGGTGGGTTCGCCCACGATGCAAAAGTCTGGCGCTTCCCCGCGGGCTTTGAGTTGCTCGCACACCACCACGGTGCCATCCACTGCAGGGCCTTCCTCGTCGCTGGTCAGCAAAAAGGCAATGCCCAACGCCGGGTTCGGGTTGTGTGCCAAAAACTCTTGCACTGCCACCACCATCGCAGCCAACGATGTTTTCATGTCACTGGCGCCGCGTCCAAAGAGCTTGCCGTCTTTGTGAGTGGGGGTAAACGGGTCGCTGTCCCATTGCGTCAACGGGCCGGTGGGCACCACATCGGTGTGTCCGGCAAAGGCCAAGGTTTGGCCTGAGGTGCCCGCACGTTTGGCCCAGAGGTTGCGCACCCGAAAAGGCGCAGCGCCTGAATCCATGTTTTCGCAGACAAAGCCCAAGGGTTGCAAAGCAGCCGTGATGAGGTCCATGCAACCCGCGTCGTCGGGCGTGACCGAAGGCTTGGCAATCAATTGCTCGGCCAAGCGAAGGGTGTCGTGGCATGTGGTCATGCGAAAGCCTTTTGCGGATGAGCCCGCACAAATCGGGCGATGCGTTGGGCCGCTTCTAGGCACTCTGCGGTTTCAGCCACCAGTGCCATTCGGATGCGTCCTTGGCCAGGATTTTTGCCATTGAACTCGCGTGCCAAATAACTGCCCGGCAACACGGTGACGCCCTCGGCTTCGTACAAGGCTTTGGCAAACGCAGCATCGTCGTCGTGCCAGCCCGCTGGAACGCCCGCCCACAGGTAGAAACTGGCATCGGGCAGGGCCACATCCAACACCTCGGCCAACACCGGGGTGACTTGTGCGAATTTCGCGCGGTATTGGTTGCGGTTGTCCAGCACATGCGATTCGTCGGCCCATGCGGCAACGCTGGCGGCTTGAACCACCGGGCTCATGGCACTGCCGTGGTAAGTGCGGTACAGCAAAAACGGCTTGATGAGTGCGGCATCACCCGCCACAAAACCACTGCGCAAACCGGGCACATTGCTGCGTTTGCTCAGGCTGGTGAAGGCGATCAAGCGTTTGAAGTCGGTGCGCCCCAATTGGTGCGCGGCCTCGAGTCCGCTCAAGGGCGGTTCATCGCGGAAATAAATTTCGCTGTAGCACTCGTCAGAGGCGATCACAAAGCCGTGCTGGTCGGACAGGTCAAACAGTTTTTTCCATTCAGACAGCGGCATGACCGCGCCCGTGGGGTTGCCGGGTGAGCAGACAAACAACAATTGGGTTCGCGCCCACACCTCAGCGGGCACGCTGTCCCAGTCGTTGGCAAAGTTGCGTGCCGGGTCGCTGGGCACGTAATAAGGTGTGGCCCCCGCCAACAGGGCTGCGCCTTCGTAGATTTGATAAAACGGGTTCGGGCTGACCACAGTGGCGCCCACACGGGTGGGGTCGATCACGGTTTGGGTCAAGGCAAACAAGGCTTCGCGTGAGCCGTTCACGGGCAAGACTTGGGTGGCGGGATCCAGGCTCAATTGGTAGCGGGTTTTTAACCAGTCAGCGCAAGCCTTGCGCAGTGCGGGTTCGCCCGCTGTGGCGGGGTAGGCCGACAAGCCGGTGCCAACCGCCGCCATCAAGGCCTCTTGAATGAAAGCGGGCGTGGCATGTTTGGGCTCGCCAATGCCCAAGCTGATGGGCTTGAGATTGGGGTTGGGCGCGACGCCCGCAAACAGTTGTTTCAGCCGCTCAAAAGGGTAAGGCTGCAGCTTGGTGAGAAGGGGATTCATGCCCCGATTATCCGGGATCGTTCGAACAGGTTCGCTGGGTTAATATTCAAGGCTGATCGGATTGCCTGACTTCGGGCTTTTCGGGCAGAGTGATGGCCTCAAATGTCGTCATTTTGTATTCTCTTTTTAGAATTTCCTGACCGCCGTGCGCCTCAATTCCATCAAGCTTTCAGGCTTTAAATCATTCGCCGAGCCGACCAACTTTTTGCTGCCAGGCCAACTGGTGGGGGTGGTCGGTCCCAATGGTTGCGGCAAGTCCAACATCATGGACGCCGTGCGCTGGGTGCTGGGCGAGTCCAAAGCGTCCGAGCTGCGTGGCGAATCCATGCAGGACGTCATTTTCAATGGCACCAACACACGCAAGCCCGCCAGTCGCGCCAGCGTTGAGTTGGTGTTTGACAACGCCGA
>JBEGTA010000140.1:0-4030 GCA_041179665.1 Pseudomonadota bacterium | reverse complement strand
TGACCCAGTTGCCGCTGGGCCGCTTGCTGGACAAATACGGTCCGCAAAAAGTCGTGCTGTCATTCTTGTTTTTTGCCGTGCTGGGTTGCTTGGCATTTTCTTGGGCTGACAGCTTTCACGGTTTGTTGGCCGCGCGTATTTTGTGCGGTATGGGCGTGAGTGCTTGCCTCATGGCCCCACTGACAGGCTACCGTCGTTGGTTTGACGCCAACACCCAGTTGCGTGCCAATTCATGGATGCTGATGACCGGCTCATTGGGCATGCTGGCCGCCACTTTGCCTGTTCAATGGCTCATGCCCATTTGGGGCTGGCGTGCCTTGTTTGTCATGTTGGCCGTGATGGTGGTCGTGACGATGGTCTTGATGGCATGGGTGGTGCCCCGCTGGAAGACCGTGAAAGCCGAAACGGCTGACGCCCAGACCCAATTGGATGACGATGGCAGCTACCGCGAGATTTGGAAGAGTGCGTATTTCTGGCGCATGACCCCGATTGGCTTTTTCAGTTACGGCGGCATGGTCGCCATCCAGACCTTGTGGGCGGGCCCTTGGATGACCCAAGTTGCGGGATGGACGGCGGGCGAGGCCGCTCAAGGGCTGTTCTTCATCAACTTGGCCATGCTGTTGACATTTTGGGTCTGGGGCCTGATCACGCCGGCCTTGTCGCGCAAAGGCATTCCTGTGGAGCGCTTGATCGCTTGGGGCTTGCCCGTGAGTTTTGTGGCCATCGGCACTTTGGCTTGGATGGGGCCGGCCGTGGGCTCGGCCGCGGCATTGGGCTTGGCTTTGTTGTGCATGAGCAGCACCTTTGTCGCGCTGGCGCAGCCGGCGGTGGGCATGGCTTTTCCCTCGCACTTGGCAGGGCGCGCCCTGTCGGCATACAACTTGGTGGTGTTCGTGGGGGTTTTTGTGGTGCAGTGGGGCATTGGTTTGTTGGTCGATGCAGGACGGGTGATGGGACTCGAGAAGTCCTCCTCCTACCAATGGGCACTGGCCTGCTTTGGCCTGTGCTCGCTGTTGTCTTGGGTGTTTTTCTTGCTAAAGAAGCCGGTTCAGCCCTGATAATCAAGACCTATGATCGGGATCCTCATCGTTGCCCATACCCCGCTGGCCAGTGCTTTGCGTGACTGCGCCCTGCACGTCTTTCCTGACTGCGCTTCTGGCGTCATGGCTTTGGATGTGTTGCCCGATGAATCTCCCGAGCAAAGTTTGGCCAAAGCCCGCGCTGCCATGCAAGCCCTTGGCACCGACAGCGTTTTGTTGCTGAGCGATGTGTTCGGTGCCACCCCTTGCAACGTGGCACAACAACTCAACGATGGGGTCCACACCCGCTTGGTGGCCGGCGTCAACCTGCCCATGTTGTTGCGCAGTGTGTGCTACCGACACGAAAGTTTGGAAACCTTGGCCATCCGGGCGCATGCTGGCGGCACCCAAAGCATCATGCCCGTCGGCAGCACGGCACCCCAAAATCAAACAGGAAAGAGACATGCCACAAGCCACCACGACCATCAGCAATAAACTGGGATTGCACGCCCGTGCCTCGGCCAAGCTGACCAAGCTGGCGGGCAGCTTTCCTTGTGAAGTTTGGTTGAGCAAAGGCGAGCGTCGCATCAATGCCAAAAGCATCATGGGCGTCATGATGTTGGCTGCCGGCGTTGGCAGCGAAGTGGTGCTTGAAACTGCGGGCGAACAAGAGCAAGAAGCGCTGGACGCCTTGCTGGCCTTGATGGCCGATAAATTTGGCGAAGGCGAGTGACGGTGTCAGTGATCCACTTGCCAACCCCCACGGAGCTATTGCCATGACGTTCAGCATTCATGGTTTGGCGGTTGCCCGAGGCATTGCCATTGGGCGAGCGGTGTTGGTGGCGTCCAGCCGAGTGGATGTGGCGCACTACTTCATTGAGCCGACCGAAGTGGCCGCCGAGATTGATCGCTTGCGGGCTGCGCGTAACGAAGTCATTGACGAATTGCAGCGCTTGCAAAGAGACATGCCCAAAGACGCGCCGCACGAGTTGGGTGCGCTGCTCGATGTGCACTTGATGTTGTTGCAAGACGACGAACTCAATGCCAGTGTGGTGCATTGGATCAAAGAGCGCCTGTACAACGCCGAGTGGGCCTTGGCCAGTCAGCTGGAAGTGATTTCGCGCCAGTTTGAGGAGATGGACGACCCTTATCTGCGCGAAAGGATTGCCGACGTTGAGCAAGTCGCTGAGCGGGTGTTGCAAAGCCTCAAAGGCACGGGTTCTTTGGTCACCAAAGTGGCGCGTCCACCCAGACCCCAGCAAGAACTGCAGTTGGGCGACACCGATGTGCCGCTGGTGTTGGTGGCGCACGATTTGTCACCGGCCGACATGCTGCAATTCAAACAAAGCGTGTTCACAGGTTTTGTCACCGATGTGGGGGGTAAAACCTCGCACACTGCCATTGTTGCTCGCAGCTTGGACATCCCTGCGGTGGTTGGGGCGCGCACGGCCAGTCAATTGGTCAAGCAAGACGACTGGGTCATCATCGATGGCGACGCTGGCGTGGTCATCGTGGACCCTTCTCCTATTGTGTTGGCCGACTATGGCTTCAAACAGCGCCAAGGCGACTTGGAGCGCGAACGACTGGCGCGTTTGCGGCACACCCCGGCGATCACGCTGGATGGTCAAAAAATTGAACTCTTGGCCAACATTGAAATGCCCGAAGACACCCAGGCGGCCATCACCGCTGGGGCGATTGGTGTGGGCTTGTTCCGCAGTGAATTTTTGTTCATGGGTCGGCAAGGTAATTTGCCGGGTGAAGACGAACAATACGAAGCCTATCGGCGTGCAGTGGATGGCATGAATGGCTTGCCGGTCACCGTGCGGACCGTGGACGTAGGCGCTGACAAGCCGCTTGATGACGCGCGGCACGACGCTGCGCACCTGAACCCTGCGCTGGGGCTGCGCGCCATTCGCTGGAGCCTGGCAGACCCCTCGATGTTCTTGACGCAGTTGCGAGCCATCTTGCGCGCAGCCGCGTATGGCCAAGTCAATTTGCTCATTCCGATGTTGGCCCATGGCAGTGAGATTCGACAGACATTGGCCCTGATTGACCAAGCGCGCCACGAACTCGACCGCCGCGGCGAAACCTATGGCCCAGTGCGGCTGGGGGCGATGATCGAAATACCTGCAGCCGCCTTGTCTTTGCGTTTGTTCTTGAAGTACTTTGACTTCTTGTCGATTGGCACCAACGACTTGATTCAATACACCTTGGCGATTGACCGGGCTGACGAATCAGTTGCGCATCTGTATGACCCCCTTCACCCTGCGGTGTTGCGTCTGATTGCCGACACCATTTCAGAGTGCAACCGTCAAGGCAAAGGGGTTTCGGTGTGTGGCGAAATGGCGGGCGACGTCAGCATGACGCGACTGCTGCTGGGCTTGGGGTTGCGCAGTTTCTCGATGCACCCTTCGCAAATTTTGTCAGTCAAGCAACAGGTGCTGCGTTCCGATACGGCCAAGCTGGCGCAGTGGGCCGAGCAAGTGCTCGCTGCAGACGAGCCCGCCACCTTGATGTCGAACTGAATTAGGTCGGCTTGAGTTTGTCTTGGGTCCGGGTGTCGAAGTCACCCGCATCGTGCCGTTCATGCAACTGGGTTTCAGGCGGGCCGATCACGCGGTTCACCATGCGCCCGCGTTTCACAGCAGGTCGTTGTGCCAGCTCGTCCGCCCAACGGTTCACATGCTCGTACTCGTGCACTTGCAAAAACTCACCCGCTTCGTACATGGTGCCTTTGGCCATGCCGCCGTACCACGGCCAGATGGCGATATCGGCAATGGTGTAGTCATCGCCGGCAATGAATCGGCTCTCGGCCAAGCGGCGGTTCAACACATCCATTTCGCGTTTCACTTCCATCGCGAAGCGGTCAATGGCGTACTCAATCTTGACCGGCGCGTAGGCGTAAAAGTGACCAAAGCCGCCCCCCAAATAAGGTGCGCTGCCCATTTGCCAAAACAACCACGACAAGCACTCGGCTCTTTTGGCGGGGTCGGTGGGCACCAAGGCACCAA
>JBEGTA010000139.1:0-4797 GCA_041179665.1 Pseudomonadota bacterium | reverse complement strand
GTCACAGAAGACTTAAGCATGCGCAGACCCAGACATCCAACCCGTCATGCGTGGGACGGCGTTGAAAGGCGCGACGGGCTCAGCGACAAGTGAGTTCAAGCCACTGAGGTTCATCACATGGTCCACAAATTCTTGCGCTGTTAGGGGCATCAATGACTCGTTGATTCGGTCCGACCGGCTGACCACCGAAAAGGCGGGGACGTGGGCTTCATTACACAAAAATTGTAACAGCGCCCATGGAGTGCCAGATTCGTCAATTTTGCTCAACATCACGCTGGCAAATCGCAAATCTGCTTGAGCCAAGACCCGGCGCAAACTGGTTTCAGAGGCATCGGCGCAGACCACGGCATGCAGTTGCGCTGTGGGGCAGACCGAACGAATGTCTTGCAGGTGCTTGTCCATCTCCACGCCTGCCGTGTCAATCAAGACCAGCTGGCGGTGGCTCATCTCGGCCAACAGCACCGCCAAAGTGGAGGCGTCGGTGGCGCGGAAAGTTTCGACGCCCGCTTGCGAACCCAAAATTTGCATTTGGCTCCACGCTCCGGCGCGCATGTCGCGGTAGCTGATCAACGCCACTTGTTCGCTGCCCAGGTCTTGCACCGCTTGCTTGGCCAAACGGGCGGCCATCAGGGTTTTACCCGAGCCCGACGCCCCTGCCAACACATGCACACCTTGGCGAGGTGCCTCTGTGGGCTCGCGGCTGATGGCGTGGGTGAGTTGCTTTTGCATTTGCTGACGTGCTGCTCGCAAGTCGGTTTGGTCACGCAAGCCGTCGAGCAACAAGGTGCGCAACATCACCGGCGCGCCCGAAACGCTCAAGGCCTGAATCAAAGGTTTCACCGCTTCATCGACGGGCAACATGTCTTGCCATGGCATGGCTTGCTGGCTCAGGCGGAACTCGCGGCGCAAGTCGGCCAGTTCTTCGCGCACCATGGCCACCAGTTCTTGGCTGCGCAGGCGGTCGCGGTCGTCTTGTTCGGCCGTGGTGGGTTTGATCGCCGCGGCGATTTTGCTGTTGGCAGCGATTGGCTCTGCACTGGCCAGGGCACCCGCTGCATGGGGACGCAGCAAAGCGTCCAGTTGGTTTTGAAATTTGCCTGCTGGCGCAGCGCTGGCCGCTGCATCGACCTTCACTTCTTCAGGCGCGATATCGATCGCCAGCACCAATTCGGTCTGTCCGCCCACACGCTGGTTGGCGACGATCAGAACATCGGAGCCGTACAGGGCGATGGCTTTTTCAGTGGCGGTGCGGGTGTCGCGGGCCAAAATGCGTTTGAGTTCCATGGTGGGCTCGTTTCAAATACGTCTAAATGCAGGTGGGGTTGAATCAGCGTGTTTCAGCGTGAACGGTGTGGATCACTTTGACGTTTTGGTCGTCTGGGATCTCGCTGTAGGACAGCAATGTCAAATCATTCACGCGGTAACGAACTGCTTTGGACAGCCAAGGACGGATGGTGGGTGACACCACCAGCACAGCGGCATGGCCTTGTTCTTCGACGGCACGGGCACCGCCGCGCAAAGCACCAAACAAGCGCTCGGCCAGGCCCGGCTCCATCACCATGGGTTGTCCGGCGGGGCTTTGTTGCAACACGTTGTGCAAGAGTTGCTCCAAACCAGGGTCCAAAGTCATCACCGACAAGGTGTTGTCTTTCTCACTGACCAAGCCTTGCACAATCATGCGGCCCAACTTAGGGCGAACCATGGACGTCAGGGCTTCAGGATCTTGTGTGCGACCTGCCGCTTCGGACAAGCTTTCGGCAATCGAGCGCATGTCGCGAATCGAGACCGACTCTTGCAACAGGTTTTGCAGCACGCGGGTCAACACCCCCAAAGACAGTTTGCCGGGCACCAAGTCTTCGACCAACTTGGGCGATTTGGCGGCCAGTTTGTCCATCAGCTGCTGCACTTCGTCGTGGCTCAGCAAATCGGCGGCGCTCTCACGCAACACTTTGTTCAGGTGGGTGGCCACAGCGGTGCTGGCATCCACCACGGTGTAGCCCAAAGCGCGGGCATGGTCACGTTGTGAGGGTTCAATCCACACGGCTTCAAGTCCGAATGCAGGCTCGCGGGTGGTTTGGCCTTCCAGCGTGCCATAAACCTGGCCGGGGTTGATGGCCAACTCGCGGCCCACCTTGACTTGGCCTTTGCCACGCACCACACCCTTCAACACGATGTGATAAGTGTCAGGGTCGATGTTCAAGGCATCGCGAATGCGCACCGGCTGGATCAAAAAGCCCAGTTCGGCAGACAATTTTTTGCGCACCCCTTTGACGCGGTTCATCAACTGACCGCCGGTTTCGGGGTTGACCAGAGGAATCAGGCCATAACCAATTTCCAGACCAATCAAATCGACCTGGTCGACATCGTCCCAATCCAATTCTTTCACTTCGGCTTCGGCGGCACTGGCTGCACCCGGTGTGCCCGCAGCAGAAGCACCGCCACTGCCCACGCGAGCCGTGGTGCCTTGACGTTTGATGACTTGCCAACCAATGCCTGCACACACCAAAGCCAACGTCAAAAACACCAAGTGAGGCATGCCAGGCACCACGCCCAACAAAGCCAAAATGCCTGCAGCCATGAACAAGGCCGAGGGGTTGGCCAACTGAGAAGTGGCCTGCTCGGTCATGTTCTCTGAGGTCGTCACGCGGGTCACGATGATGGCGGTGGCCAAAGACAAAAAGAGGGCCGGAATCTGCGCCACCAAGCCGTCGCCAATGGTCAACAAGGTGTAAATGCGGCCGGCTTCAGACAGCGACAAATCGTGCTGGCCGACGCCAATGATCAAGCCGCCCACCAAGTTGATCACCAAAATCAACAAACCCGCAATGGCATCGCCACTGACAAATTTAGAGGCACCGTCCATAGAACCGAAGAAATCCGATTCTTGCGCCAGTTCTTCACGGCGTTTTTTGGCGGTTTCTTGGTCGATCACGCCCGCATTCAGGTCGGCGTCAATCGACATTTGTTTGCCCGGCATCGCGTCCAAGGTGAAACGGGCGTTCACTTCTGACACGCGGCCAGCACCCTTGGTCACCACCATGAAGTTGATGATCATCAGGATCGAGAAAATAATGAAACCGACAAAATAGTTGCCGGCAATCACAAACTCACCGAAAGCCGCAATCACCTTGCCCGCCGCTTCGTGGCCTTCGTGGCCATTCACCAAAATCACACGGGTGGAGGCCACGTTCAAGGCCAAGCGCAACATGGTGGCGAACAACAGCACCGAGGGGAAAGACGAAAACTCGAGGGGTTTGCGGGTGCCAATGGCGATCATGATGATGACCAAGCTGATGGCGATGTTGAAGGTGAAAAACACATCCAACAAAATCGCTGGCATGGGCAAAACCAACATCGCCACAATCAGCAAAACCAAGGCAGGAATGCCCAAGCCTGCCAGTTCGATGCGGGCGACTTGCTGTCGAATCGTTGACAGAATCATGGTGCTCATGGGCGAGTCCGTGGTTGAAGAGAGTAAAAAACCGACAAATGCCCCTCAGAAAAGGGCTCACGCAGGGGTTAAAGCAATCTCTGTGCCAAAAAGTTCTGACACCCCCCGTTGAAATCCCCCAAGCGGCAAGAGTTGTCCGGTCACGCTTCTTGCAAGGAAAGAGTGAAACCACTTTCCTGATCCCTTACCTCACAGGCACTTCATGGACTTTTCTGCCCTCTCCAACAACACGCTTTCTGCAGCGTCAGCGCCAGCTTCGGGCAACGATCCCACGGCCAACAGCGCTGGCCCGGGTGCAGGCAGCAGCGCCTTCAGTGGCGTCTTGCAGAGTTTGCTGCCCCCGCAAGAGCGGCAAGATATTGCCGCCCCAGAGGCCTCAGGCAAGGCCGAAATGGCCTTTTTATCGGCCCAAACGCCCGGCATGCAGTTGGAAATCATTACTGCAGCAACCCCCGTGCCCGGTGAAGACAGCCTGGCCGCTTTTGCCCGCAACCAAGGCCTGAACGAATCCGCTATTCAGGCCCTTTTTGGTCCTGCCGCATGGTTTTCAGCCGCCAATGCGGGCTTGGTACAAGCCCCGCAACAAACGACACCGGCCGTCGCCGAGACCCCAAGCGCCGACATGGTTTCGCCCCCGCTGAACGACTTTTTTGCCCTGTGGTCACTGGGTGCGGCGCCCGGCTCTACTTTGGCTGCAGCTCAAGCTGCATCCACCGCCAGTTCGGTGGGACAAGCCCCGCTGGGCTCACCTAACGCCGCCCAAAACGCCGCCATGGCCGTGCTCAGCGCACAAGGCTTGACCACTGACAAAACCCTCTCCACCCTCGAAGAAGGTGCATTTAGTATTCAAAAATTGGTGATTGGCCAAACCCAGCCCACCCCAGATGAAATGGCTCGCCTGGACGAAGCCACCGCCGTGCAACTGCGGCTGGCGGTTCAGCCCCATTCGCTGACCACCCGCCTCATGAACATGAAGGGCACTGATGTGGCCCAAAACTGGAGCCAATTGATGACCACGGTCAACAGCCCCCAAGCGGGTAAGACCGAAGAAATGGTGCTCGAAATTGGCCCTGACCTGCTTCAAGCGCTTGAAACACACGACTTGGCCATCGACAACGACACCGCCGTGCCGCACAGCCACCCCATGATGCATGGCGACGGGGCAGCCAAAACCGCGGCGAGCCAGCCCACTTTAACCGCCAGCCCCGCCCTGCCCAGCGCCGACCCCCAGCAGCGGGCCGAGCACATCCAGCAACTGGCGGACAAGATGGGACAGGCTTTGGCCGACCGCTTGCAACAACAAATTGCCAAGGGCGAATGGTCGCTGCAACTGCGCATGAACCCCG
>JBEGTA010000138.1:0-5541 GCA_041179665.1 Pseudomonadota bacterium | reverse complement strand
TGGGCGAGTCCAAAGCGTCCGAGCTGCGTGGCGAATCCATGCAGGACGTCATTTTCAATGGCACCAACACACGCAAGCCCGCCAGTCGCGCCAGCGTTGAGTTGGTGTTTGACAACGCCGATCACCGTGCGGGCGGACAGTGGGGTCAGTTTGCCGAGATCGCGGTGAAGCGCGTGCTGACCCGTGACGGCAACAGCAGCTACTACATCAACAACCAACCGGTGCGTCGGCGCGATGTGCAAGATGTGTTCTTGGGCACCGGTTTGGGCCCTCGTGCCTACGCCATCATTGGTCAGGGCACCATCAGCCGCATCATCGAATCGCGCCCCGAAGAGTTGCGCTTGTTCTTGGAAGAGGCTGCTGGGGTTTCTAAATACAAAGAGCGTCGCCGCGAGACCGAAAACCGTTTGTCGGATACCCGCGAAAACTTGACCCGGGTGGACGACATCCTGCGTGAACTCAATGCCAACCTCGAAAAGCTTGAAAAGCAGGCCGAAGTGGCACAACGCTACAACACGTTGCAGGCGGACAGCACCCTCAAACAACACCAGTTGTGGTTTTTGAAGCGGCGCGATGCCGAGGCTGACCAAGGTCGCATGAAGTCCGATGTGGACAAAGCCGTCAACGACCTCGAGTCACGCATGGCTGATTTGCGCCATGTTGAAGCCGATTTAGAAACCATTCGCCAAGCGCATTACGCGGCAGGTGATCAGGTCAACCAAGCCCAAGGCGCGTTGTACGAAGCCAGTGCCGAAGTCGGTCGCTTGGAGGCTGAGATTCGTTTTGTGGTGGAAGGCCGGCAACGCGCGGAGCAGCGTTTGCAGCAATTGGTGGAGCAAACCGAGCAATGGCGCACGCGCAGCCAAGATGCGCAAATTGAAATCGAAAACTTGGCCGAACAAGCGGCCATGGCCGAAGACCAGAGCATGACCTTGGCGGCCCAAGTCGAGGACCAAGCCATGGCCTTGCCGGATTTGGAAGAAGCCTTGCGCAAATCGCAAGACGATGCCAACGCCCAGCGCGCCCATGTGGTTCAGGTGCAGCAACAAATTGGGGTGTTGGCGGCTGACCAGCGCAACGTAGAAGAACAATCACGCCAACTCGAGCAGCGCCGCGAAAGACTGCTGTCCGATCGCAACGCATTGGCCGCTCCCGATGAAGCGCGTCTGCACCAATTGCAAGAACAACTGGCCCAGGCCGAAGCGCAATCGGTTGAATCTGAAGCCCGTTTGCACGAATTGCAAGAGCAAGTGCCGCTGCTCGACGAAGACCGTCGTGTGCGCCAAACCGCGGTCAACGACGAATCTGCCCGACTGGCCGATTTGAGTGCCCGCATTGAAGCCCTCAAGGCCTTGCAAGAAAAAGTCCGCACCGATGGCAAGCTCAAGCCTTGGCTGTCCAAGCACGGCATGGACGGCCTCGAAGGCTTGTGGAGCCGTATCCACATCGAGCCGGGCTGGGAAAACGCACTCGAATCCGCGTTGCGTGAACGCCTGTCGGCGCTTGAGGTGTCGCGTCTGGACATGGTGCGTTCGTTTGCCAACGATGCCCCGCCAGCCAAGTTGTCGTTTTTCACTTCGCCACTCGCGTCCAGTGCGTCGCAGCGGCAAGGCCTGCCCAGTGGCTGCCGCCCGTTGGCCGACTACTTGCGAATTTCAGATGCTGGTTTGTCTGCGTTGCTGAGCGATTGGTTGCAAGGTTGCTTGACGGCCACAAGCATGGAAGAGGCCCTCACCTGGCGCAGCCAACTCAAGCCCGGTGAAACCTTGTTCGTGCAGGCCGGTCATGCGGTTGACTTGAACAGCGTGGTGTTTTACGCGCAAGACTCCGAGCAAGCCGGCTTGTTGGCGCGCGCCCAAGACATCGAAAATCTCGACAAGCAGCAACGTGCCCAAACCCTGATTGCTGAAGAAAGCCGCAGCGCTTTGGTGCGTGCTGAGGCGGCTTATGCCGACGCGTCGCAGCGCCTGATTACCGTGCGCCGTGAAGCCAGCGAGGGGCAATCGCGGACCCACGAATTGCAAGTCGAAACCCTGCGCTTGTCGCAGTTGGTGGCGCAAACCCGTGCCCGCAGCGAGCAAATCAACAACGATTTGGCCGAAGTCGAAGCTTTGCTGGACGAGCTGCAAGAGCGCCGCGTCACGGCTGAGGCCCGATTTGAAGAGCTGGACATGCAACTGGCCGACACGCAAGAGCGTCACGCCCAGTTGGACGAACGTGTGATTGAAGCCGAGCGCAAGTTGGCCGAGTGCCGTGAGCAACAACGCAGCTTAGAGCGGCGTGCTCAAGAGGCGCAGTTCTCGCAACGCAGCTTGGATGCCCGACGCGCCGAGCTCAACCGCACCATTGAAACGGCGCAACAACAGGCCGCCAACATCGAAGCCGAAATGCAGCGTGCTCGCGATGAGTTGAGCCGCTTGACCGATGCTGCCGCCCAAGCCGGTTTGCAAAATGTGCTGGCCCTCAAACTTGAGCGCGAACAAGCCTTGGGGGCTTGCCGCAGTGCCTATGACGACCTGACTGCCAAACTGCGGGCGAGTGATGAACGCCGTGTGGGCTTTGAGCGCGAACTCGACCCATTGCGCCAACGTATCACCGACTTGCAACTCAAAGAACAAGCCGCGCGCTTGGGGTTAGAGCAATACACGCAACTGCTCGCCGATGCACAAGCCGACCTCGAGGCGGTGGCTCAGTCCATCGAGGCAGGGCAAGTGCGTGTGACCGGTTTGCAAAGTGAGATTGACCGCATCAACCGTGAAATCGCGGCGCTGGGGCCTGTCAACTTGGCGGCATTGGAAGAGTTGGCCACTTCCCGTGAGCGCAAAGTGTTCTTGGACTCGCAATGCGCCGACTTGACCGATGCGATGAACACCTTAGAGGATGCGATCAAGAAAATTGACGCTGAAACCCGAGACTTGCTGGGGGGTACCTTCAAGATTGTCAACGAGCATTTCAGCCGCATGTTCCCTGAGCTTTTTGGTGGCGGCAATGCGCGGTTGGTGATGACGGGCGATGAGATTTTGGACGCCGGTGTGCAAGTGTTGGCGCAGCCGCCTGGCAAGAAAAACCAAACCATTCACCTGCTCTCAGGCGGCGAAAAAGCCCTGACCGCCATCGCGCTGGTGTTCGCGATTTTCCAATTGAATCCGGCGCCATTTTGTTTGCTGGACGAGGTGGATGCGCCACTGGACGATGCCAACACCGAGCGCTATGCCAAGTTGGTGGCGGGCATGGGCAAAGAAACCCAGTTTTTGTTCATCAGCCACAACAAGATTGCCATGGAAATGGCCGAGCAGCTGATTGGCGTGACCATGCAAGAGCAGGGGGTCTCGCGCATTGTGGCTGTGGACATGGAGTCTGCAGTGTCTATGGCCGACATGGCCTGAGGTCTTGAATGATGTTGAGTTCAATGAGTTCATTGCAATTGAGTTTGGTGGGCATTGGTGTGCTGACCTTGGGGGCCGTGGTGTTGTACAACCACTGGACCTCGCGCAAAAACGAGCCTCGCCAAGCCGACCCTTTGATCGATCCCGTGGCCACTGCGCCCGAACTCGAGTCTGAAGACACCGCGCCGCCTGAACCCATCTTGACCGATGACTTCACCAACTTGCCCCAACCTGAACGCAAGGCCCAGTTGGACGCGCTGATTGACGTGATTGCGACCCTTGAGGTTGACCACCCGGTCTCGGGCGATGCCGCGCTGGCCGCCTTGCCGGTGACCCGCCGCGTGGGCACCAAGCCGTTTCATGTGGAAGGCTGCAGCGAGCTGAGCGGTGAATGGGAGCCGATGGTGGCTGGCCGCCGTTACTCGGCTTTTCAGGCGGGGGTGCAATTGGCCAACCGCATGGGGCCACTCAACAACATCGAGTTTTCTGAGTTTGTCATCAAGACTCAGGCCTTTGCCGATGCGGTGGGCAGCGGCGCCAATTTCAGCGACATGATCGAAGAAGTGGCACGCGCTCGTGAGTTGGACCAATTTGCCAGCGCACATGACGCTCAACTCAGTTTTACCTTGTGCGCCCGCGCTGCGGCTTGGAGCCCCGGCTACATACAACAACATGCCGCACGTTTGGGCTTTGTGGCGGGCGTGATTCCGGGGCGCATGGTGTTGCCGTCGGCTGTGCCAGGTTTGCCGCCGGTGTTGTCGTTGACTTTTGACACCCAAGCTGCCATGGCCGACGACCCGGCCTTGTCGGCCATTCGCGAGTTTTCGCTCAGCTTGGATGTGCCGCAAATTGCGCGTGAAGACCAACCCTTTGAACAACTGCGTGATGCAGCCCGTTTGCTGTCTGAGCACATGGATGGCGTGGTGACCGATGGCAACGGGCAGGTCCTGGGCGAAGATGTTTTGGACCAAATTGCCAGCGACTTGCAGCAACTGTATGACGCTCTCGATGCGCGTGAGCTCTCTGCAGGCTCGCCGCAAGCGCGTCGGTTGTTTTCCTGATTCAGGCTCATCACCATGTCCCAATCGGACTTGTTTGGCGAAGCCCCGACTGAGGTCTACGCCAAGGCAGAGCAGTTGCGTGCAAGCTTGCACCACCACGCGCACGCTTATTACACGCTCGACGCACCTGAAATTCCTGACGCCGAATACGACCGCTTGTTTCGTGAGTTGCAGGCCCTCGAGTTGGCCCACCCCGAGCTGTTGACCGCCGATTCACCGACGCAACGTGTGGGCGGAAAGGTGTTGGACGCCTTTGCGGTGGTGCACCATGCCGTGCCGATGTTGAGCATTCGCACCGAGACAGACACCGAGGCCAGTGGGGCGGAAGCTTTTGATGCGCGTATTCGCAAAGAGCTGGGTTTGGCGGCCGAAGATCCTGCGGTTGAGTATGTGGCCGAACTGAAATTTGACGGTTTGGCCATGAGCTTGCGCTATGAGCATGGCTTGCTGGTACAGGCGGCCACGCGCGGTGATGGGGAAACCGGTGAAGAGGTCACGGCCAATATCCGCACCATTGGGCAAATTCCACTTCGCTTGCCGCCAGATGCCCCAAAGTTGTTGGAAGTACGGGGCGAGGTTTACATGCGCCGTGATGATTTCGAGGCCTTGAACGAGCGACAACGGCAACGCATTGTTGACGGTGTCAAAGGCGAAAAAACCTTTGTCAATCCGCGCAATGCGGCGGCTGGGGCGGTGCGCCAACTCGATTCGGGGATCGCAGCCGAGCGACCGCTGAGTTTTTTTGCCTATGGACTGGGCGCCATTTCGACCGCTCCAGAAGGGCATGTGCGTTGGTCAACGCATTACGACATGCTGCAGCAGTTCAAGCATTGGGGCTTTCCAGTGGCCCACCAAACGGCTTGCGTGCAAGGGTCTGCCGGCTTGGTGTCGTTTCACAAAAACATGGCCGCTGCGCGCGATGCTTTGCCGTTTGACATTGACGGGGTGGTCTACAAGGTCAACGACTTAGAGTTGCAAAACCGCTTGGGCTTTGTCACCCGCGAGCCTCGTTGGGCGGTGGCCCACAAATACCCGGCGCAAGAAGAAATGACCACGGTGCAGGCCATCGATGTTCAGGTGGGGCGCACCGGCAA
>JBEGTA010000137.1:0-6107 GCA_041179665.1 Pseudomonadota bacterium | reverse complement strand
TGAGGTGGCCATGCGTGTCGATAAAGCCCGCATCGCTGGTGTGGTACCAACCATCGGCGGTCAACACTTCGGCTGTGGCTTCGGGGTTTTTGTAGTAACCCTTGAGCAAACCTGGCGACTTAACCAAGATTTCTCCGTTGTCGGCCACCTTGATTTCAACGCCTTTGCACGGCACGCCCACAGTGTCTGCACGGGCCTCGTTATCGGGCTGCAAGCAGACAAACACGGCGGTCTCTGTGGAGCCATAGAGTTGTTTGATGTTCACACCAATGGAGCGGAAAAAAGTGAACAAATCCGGCCCAATGGCCTCGCCCGCGGTGTAGGCCACACGCACCCGGCTAAAGCCCATGCTGTTGCGCAAGGGGCCATAGACCATCATGTTGCCCACGGCATACAACAACCGATCCACCAAGCCCACGGCGTGCCCGTCCATCAAGGCCGGACCCACTTTTTTGGCCACCGCCATAAAGGTGTGGAACATCTTGCGTTTGAAGGCGCCGGCGTCTTCCATGCGAATCATCACGCTGGTCAACATGCCCTCAAACACCCGGGGCGGCGCAAAGTAATAGGTCGGCCCAATTTCTTTCAAGTCAATGGTGATGGTCGCCCCTGACTCGGGGCAATTGACCACATAACCACACACCAACCACTGGGCGTAACTGAAAATGTTTTGCCCAATCCAAGCGGGTGGCATGTAGGCCAACACGTCTTCGTTGTGGGTCAATTTGTCAAACTCGGCGCCAGCGTCGGCGCGGTCAATCAACGAACTGTGGGTGTGCACCACGCCCTTGGGGTTGCCGGTGGTGCCCGAAGTGAAAAACATCGCGGCCACATCGGTGGGGGCGGACTTTTCGATTTCATCGGCCAGAAATTGGGGGTGCTGCTTGGCAAACACGGCGCCCGCCGCCATCAGTTCTTCGAGCGAGCCCAAACCCTCTTCGTCGTATTTGCGCAGGCCGCGTGGATCGTCGTAGTAAATGTGGCTGAGCTGAGGGCACTTTTCGCGCACCTCCAACATCTTGTCGACCTGCTCTTGGTCTTCCACCACACAAAAGCGCACTTCGGCGTTGGTGATGGGAAACACACACTCTGCCGCCGCAGCGTCTTGGTACAGCGGCACTGGAATGGCCCCGAGCGATTGGGCCGCCAACATGGTGGCGTACAAGCGGGGGCGATTGGAACCCACCACCACCAAGTGCTCGCCTCGCTGCAAGCCGGCTTGGTGCAGACCGCAGGCCACCGACTCGGCCAAACGGGCCAAATCAGACCATGTGGTGGTCTGCCAAATGCCATATTCTTTTTCGCGCAGCGCAGGCGCTGCAGGGCGCTCGGCAGCGTGCTTGAGCATCAATCGGGGAAACGTAGTTTGCATGACCTGACCTGTCTCCAAAAAATGGGGCATCGAATGCGATGCGCCTTGAATTTTTTGGGATAGTAGGCAGTCATTTGACGCTATGTTGTCGTTTGGACGACAATTCAGGGAAGACCCCTAGCGGGCCTGACTTCCCGCTGACATTCCCTCTACCCACCGTGCCCAAAGAAAACACCGTCCACCAACGCCGGCGTGCGCCCAGCGAAGCCGAGCTCAAAGAAATCCCTTGGATTGGCCTGTTGCGGCCTGAGGAGTTGTCCCAAATCGTGCCGCAATTGGTGGTGAGCGATCCGCAAACCGGCGACTATGTCTGCCGCGTAGGGCGGCCCGTCACTTATTGGTTTGGTGTGATTTCGGGCTTGCTGAAAATGAGCAGCGACAACGAGAGCGGCCAAACCATGACCTTCACAGGTGTCCCGCCGGGCGGCTGGTTTGGCGAGGGCACCGCCCTGAAACGCGAGATTTACCGCTACAACATTCAAGCGCTGCGGCCGAGCGTCGTGGCCGGCATGCCGCTGGACACCTTTCATTGGTTGATCGACCACTCACTGGGCTTCAACCGCTTCATCATGAACCAGCTGAATGAACGTCTGGGGCAATTCATCGCTGCGCGTGAAATGGACCGCATGACCAACCCCGAACTGCGCCTGGCCCGGCACTTGGCGGCGCTATTCAACCCGGTGCTTTTCTCCGGCGTGGGCGAGGTGCTGCGCATCACCCAACAAGAGCTGGCTTATTTGGTGGGCCTCTCAAGGCAACGCGTGAACGAGGCGCTGCGGGTGCTGGAGGCAAAACAGCTCATTCGGGTCGAATATGGCGGCCTGCGCATTTTGGACATGCAAGGCCTGCGCACCAGCCAATTTTTGTAGCGCTGGGGCCGCAAAAACCGCCGACAATCGATCAACTTCTTTTTGGCCACCGACCCCATGACCCAGCCCCCGGCATTCAAACGCGCCCCCCGACCCGAAGGCAAAGGCGAAGCTGCCGCACCCAGCGGCACCTCTCGCCTGAACAAACGCATGGCCGAATTGCGCATGTGCTCGCGCCGCGAAGCCGATGCCTGGATCGAGCAAGGTTGGGTCAAGGTGAATGGTCTGCCGGCCAGCATGGGCCAGCAAGTCACACTGTCGGACCGCATCACGGTCGACAAAGCGGCCGAGCAACAACAAGAGCGGCAAGTCACCATTTTGTTGCACAAGCCCATGGGCTATGTGAGCGGGCAGGCCGAGGACGGCCACGAGCCGGCCATCACGCTCATCAACCCACGCAGCCATTGGATGGGTGACCCCAGCAAAATGCGCTTCACGCCTCCGCACCTGCGCGGCTTGGCGCCGGCGGGCCGACTCGACATCGACTCCACAGGCTTGTTGGTGCTGACACAAGACGGCCGCGTGGCACGCCAACTGATCGGAGAAGACTCCGAGATGGAAAAAGAATATCTGGTGCGCGTGGCCTACACGGGGCACGAGAACACCGCCGCCGCCTCGGCCGCTTCGGCCACTTATGGTGGCAAAGCCAACGCATTGACCGTCATTGGCGACTTTGACCGGGTCAGTGCCAACGTGCAAGCCGTGTTTCCGCCGGCCCAACTGCAACGCCTGCGCCATGGCCTGAGTTTGGACGGCAAACCCCTCAAGCCCGCCAAAGTGGAGTGGCAAAACCCAGAGCAGTTGCGCTTTGTGCTGACCGAAGGCAAAAAGCGCCAAATCAGGCGCATGTGCGAACAAGTGGGCCTGAAAGTGGTGGGCCTCAAGCGCATCCGAATGGGCGGTGTGCAATTGGGGCAGATGCCTGCCGGCCAATGGCGCTATTTGGGTCCGAACGAATCGTTTTGACCAAGCCCACCGCCACTGCATTCACAATATCAAGACTGAAAATAGCCGGCCTGCCCCACACCCCCATGGTCCGTTTTTTCATCAATCAGAATCTCACCCCCCTTTTTAGGAGTCCCTCATGCCTTTGAAACTTCCCGCGGTATGTGTTTTGCTGGCCAGCATGGCATTCAACTCCGCCTCTGCGCAAACCAACAGCCTCAACGCCATTTGCAGCACCGACCAAACTTGGTGTGAGATGGCGGCCAAAGAATTCACCAAGGCCACCGGCATCAGCGTGAATCAAACACGCAAAGCCACTGGCGAAGCATTGGCCCAATTGCGCGCTGAAGCGGCCAATCCCAAAACCGATTTGTGGTGGGGCGGCACTGGCGACCCCTTCTTGCAGGCCGCAGAAATTGGGCTGCTCGCGCCTTATCGCCCCGACTACATGAACGACCTGCACAGCTGGAGCGTGCGCCAATACGCCATGACGCAAAACATGGTTGGCGGTTTCTACACCAGTGCCATTGGCTTTGGTTGGAACAGCGAATTGCTCAAGAAAAAGAAACTCCCTGTCCCCAAATGCTGGGCAGATTTGATCAACCCCGTCTACAAAAACGAAATTGAAATTTCGCACCCCGCATCCAGCGGCACGGCGTACACCATCCTCGCCGGACTGGTGCAATTGATGGGCGAGGACGCCGCCTTTGAATACATGAAGGCGCTGCACAAAAACATCACGCAATACACCCGCAGCGGCACAGCGCAAGCCCCTAATGTGGCCAAGGGCGAGGTCGCTGTGGGCGTCAGTTTCATCTTTGGATTTGACGCCTGGCGACACAACAAATACCCCGTCGTCACGGCCGCCCCGTGCGAAGGGACCAGCTACGAAATTGGGGGCATTGCGATGGTCAAAGGCGCGCGCAACGCAGCCAACGCCAAGCGCTATTACGACTGGCTGATGGGACCTGAAGGCCAAGCGATTGGCGCCAAAGCGGACAGCCTGCAAAGCCCTGCCAACAAAACCTTCAAACCCGATCCACGCATTCCATCGATGGACAACGTGCGCCTGATCAAATATGACTTTGAAAAATACGGTAAGTCCGCTGAGCGGCGCCGTTTGCTCGAACGCTGGAACAAAGACATCGGCGCACTCACCAAATAATCCCCTCTTGAAATCGGGATAAACGCCCCCAACTGCGGGGCGTTTTGGTTTTTTATCTTTCCATTTTTTCTCTCTTCACTTTTCTCTTTCATCGATATGAGCAAGCAAACCCATGCCTTTCAGGCCGAAGTCGCACAACTTTTGCACCTGGTCACGCACTCGCTGTATTCCAACCAAGAAATCTTCTTGCGCGAGCTGATCTCCAACGCCTCTGACGCTTGCGACAAGCTGCGCTTTGAAGCCCTGAATAACAATGCCCTTTATGAAGACGCGCCCGAACTGCAGGTGCGCTTGTCGTTCGACAAAGCGGCCAAGACTTTGACGATCACCGACAACGGCATCGGTATGACGGCGAAAGAAGCGATTGAGCACTTGGGCACGATCGCCAAGAGCGGCACCAAAGACTTCATGAGCAAGTTGAGTGGCGATCAGAAATCAGATGCCCAATTGATTGGCCAATTTGGCGTGGGCTTTTATTCGGGCTTCATCGTCGCTGAAAAAATCACCGTCGAAACACGCCGCGCTGGGGCCAAGGCCGAAGAAGGCGTGCGCTGGATCAGCGGTGGCACCGGTGACTTTGAGGTCGAAACCATCACACGCGCGCAACGCGGCACCAGCGTGATCTTGCACTTGCGTGAAGAGGCGCTGGAATACGCCAACACCTGGAAGCTCAAAGAAATCGTGGGCAAATACTCCGACCACATCAGCTTGCCCATCTTGATGGAAAAGGAAGAGTGGAAAGACGGTGATCTGATCGATCCCAACGATGAAAAAGGCGGTCGTCAACCCGGTGCCATGGTCAAAACTGGTGAGTGGGAAACCATCAACAAAGCCAGCGCTTTGTGGACCCGCCCCAAGAAAGACATCAGCGATGAGCAGTACGCTGATTTTTACAAGCAAATCAGCCGTGATTTCGAGGCCCCTCTGACGTGGACGCACAATCGCGTGGAAGGCAGCACCGAGTACACCCAGTTGCTCTACATCCCCAGCAAGGCGCCGCAAGATTTGTGGAACCGCGATAAAAAAGCCGGCATCAAGTTGTATGTGAAACGGGTCTTCATCATGGACGAAGCCGAAGCCCTGATGCCCAGCTACCTGCGCTTTGTCAAAGGGGTGGTGGACTCTGCCGATTTGCCGCTGAATGTGAGCCGTGAACTGTTGCAAGAAAGTCGCGATGTCAAAGCCATTCGCGAAGGTTGCACCAAGCGCGTGCTGTCCATGTTGGAGGACCTGGCCAAACACGACAAAGCGCCCGAGACCACCGAAGGCGTGACCGATGTGCTGAGCGACGAAGACAAAGCCAAGCAAGGCCAATACACCCGGTTTTATGCCGAGTTTGGTGCGGTGTTGAAAGAAGGTTTGGGCGAAGACTTTGGCAACCAAGGTCGCTTGTCCAAGCTGTTGCGTTTTGCCTCAAGCACCAGCGACACCGTGAGCGTCAGCTTTGCCGATTACAAGGCCCGCATGAAGGAAGGCCAAGACGCGATTTACTACATCACGGCCGACACCTTGGCTGCCGCCAAGAACAGCCCCCAACTCGAAGTCTTCAAGAAAAAAGGCATCGAGGTTTTGTTGATGACCGACCGCGTGGACGAGTGGGCGTTGAACTTTGTCCACGAGTTCGAGGGCACCCCTCTGCAAAGCGTGGCCAAGGGCGCGTTTGATCTGGGCAAACTGCAGGACGAAGAAGAGAAAAAAGCCGCCGAAGAAGCCGCCGAAACTTTCAAGCCCGTGTTGGCCAAGCTCAAAGAAGCGC
>JBEGTA010000136.1:0-14682 GCA_041179665.1 Pseudomonadota bacterium | reverse complement strand
TTATTCAAAAACCAACGCTGTTGCAGCGCATGAGCCATCTGCTGAAGGGCTTTGATGGCCCTTGGCTTTTGCGGTGTTCATGCTCGCTTGCGCGGGTTTGTTGATCATGTACTCCTCGGGCTATGACCATGGGACCCGTTTTGTCGACCATGGGCGCAACATGCTGCTGGCCGGGTTCATCATGTTTGTGGTGGCCCAAATGCCGCCGCAAAAGCTCATGGCGTGGGCGGTGCCCATCTATACCGTGGGGGTCATTTTGCTGGTGGCTGTGGCCGAATACACCGCTTTGCAAATGAAGCAGTCGGTGACCGGCCACGGGCGCGCGGCCAAGTCTCAGGTGCAAGAGATGGTGAAGCGCCTGTTGCAGTTGCCGGTGGTGCCGCGCCAAGACGCTGCTGACGCCTTGGGCATGGCCATCACCCATGCCCATGCCAGCCCGTCGATGAACAAATTGGCCGCGCAAGGGGTGCTCAACCGCAAAACCCACGGCATGTTCCGCAGTGGCCGTAGCCATTGAGGCTCATCTGGCTCTTGTCGCCGTTGGTCGCCCGGTCGGCCTGAGATAATCTGGGCCATGGGTTCCGTTATTCAAAAACCAACGCTGTTGCAGCGCATGAGCCATCTGCTGAAGGGCTTTGATGGCCCCTTGGCTTTTGCGGTGTTCATGCTCGCTTGCGCGGGTTTGTTGATCATGTACTCCTCGGGCTATGACCACGGGACCCGTTTTGTCGACCACGGGCGCAACATGCTGCTGGCCGGGTTTATCATGTTTGTGGTGGCCCAAATGCCGCCGCAAAAGCTCATGGCGTGGGCGGTGCCCATCTATACCGTGGGGGTCATTTTGTTGGTGGCTGTGGCCATTTTTGGCATCACCAAAAAAGGCTCTCGGCGCTGGATCAATTTGGGGGTGGTGATCCAACCCAGTGAAATTCTCAAAATCGCCTTGCCCTTGATGCTGGCCGCTTGGTTTCAAAAACGCGAAGGACAACTGCGGCCATTCGACTTTGCGGTGGCCTTGTTGATTCTGGGCGTGCCGGTGGGGCTCATCATGAAGCAGCCCGACCTCGGAACCTCCTTGCTGGTGTTGGCTGCAGGCTTGGCTGTGATCTTTTTTGCCGGCCTGAAATGGCGCTGGATTTTGCCGCCAGTGGGCTTGGGGCTGGTGGGTGTGGTGGTGCTGGTCATCATGGAGCCCACCCTGTGCGCAGACGATGTCGATTGGCGGGTGTTGCACGAATACCAACGCCAGCGCGTATGCACCTTGTTAGACCCGGCGCGAGACCCCTTGGGCAAAGGCTTTCACATCATCCAAGGGATGATCGCGATTGGTTCGGGCGGCTTTTGGGGCAAAGGCTTCATGCAGGGCACGCAAACCCATCTTGAATTCATTCCTGAGCGCACCACCGATTTCATTTTTGCGGCCTATGGTGAAGAGTTCGGTTTTGTGGGTGGTTTGTTCTTGATCTTCTGGTTCTTTTTTCTGGTGTACCGCGCCTTGGTTATCGCAGCCGAAGCGCCCACGCTGTTCAGCCGATTGTTGGCCGGCAGCATGGCCATGATCTTTTTCACCTACGCCTTCGTGAACATGGGCATGGTCAGTGGCATCTTGCCGGTGGTCGGGGTGCCTTTGCCCTTCATCAGCTACGGCGGCACAGCCATGGTCACATTGGGGTTGGCGTTGGGCATCCTCATGTCGATCGCCAAATCCAAGCAATTGGTGCAATCCTGACGCCCAAACTGTTCTGGCAAGGGATTTTTGCAGTCCCTACAATGGGCCCATGATTTCACGCGAACCCACCATCGAACGCCTGGCCACGGCCAGGTCCTTGTTGCTCGAGCCTTTTGGGCTGGATGAGTCCCACCTGAGCCGGGCTTTGTCGGCCATCAAAGCCCATGCGGTGGACGACGCCGATTTGTACTTTCAGTACACCCGCTCGGAAGGCTGGAGTCTGGAAGAAGGCATCGTCAAAACCGGCAGTTTCAGCATCGACCAAGGTGTGGGCGTGCGTGCGGTGTCGGGCGAGAAAACAGCCTTTGCTTATTCCGATGACATCTCTGAGGCCTCGTTGATGGATGCGGCCATGACGGTCAGAACGATTGCTCAGGCCACGCAGAACAAACGCATCAAGGTGCCCGCACGCCGGATTTCGGCCAGCCGTTCTCTTTACCCCGCGCTCGACCCCATGTCGACATTGGACAGCACGGCCAAAGTCAATTTGCTCGGTCGAGTTGAAAAAATCGCCCGTGCCAAAGACCCGCGCATCGTGCAGGTGATGGCCGGCTTGGCCACCGAATACGACGTGGTCATGGTGGCCCGGGCAGACGGCACTTTGGCGGCCGATGTGCGTCCGTTGATTCGTTTGTCGGTCACAGTCATTGCCGAACAAAATGGCCGCCGGGAAGTCGGCAGCAGCGGCGGCGGCGGCCGTTTTGGCTTGGCCTACTTTGACGACGCGATGGTCGAAAACTATGTGCAAGAAGCGGTCTCCGCCGCCCTCATCAACCTCGACGCGCGACCAGCGCCTGCGGGCGAGATGACGGTGGTGTTGGGCAGCGGCTGGCCAGGGGTGTTGCTTCACGAAGCCGTGGGCCATGGTCTGGAAGGTGACTTCAACCGCAAAGGCTCGAGTGCTTTCAGCGGCCGCATTGGCCAGCGCGTGGCGGCCAAAGGCGTCACGGTGCTCGATGACGGCACCATGGCCGACCGCCGTGGCTCGCTGAATGTGGACGACGAGGGCCACGCCAGCCAGAAAAATGTGCTGATCGAAGATGGCATTTTGCGCGGCTACATTCAAGACGCGATGAACGCGCGCCTGATGGGCGTGAAGCCCACGGGCAACGGCCGCCGCGAAAGTTACGCGCACGTGCCCATGCCCCGCATGACCAACACCTACATGTTGGGTGGCGACAAAGCGCCTGAAGAAATCGTTGCCAGCATCAAAAAAGGCCTCTACGCCACCAACTTTGCGGGCGGCCAGGTGGACATCACCAGCGGCAAATTCGTGTTCTCCGCCAGTCAGGCTTATTGGGTTGAGAACGGCAAAATTCTTTATCCCGTTAAGGGTGCCACGCTGATCGGCAGTGGCCCCGAGTCGCTCAAAAAGATCAGCATGATTGGCCATGACATGAAGCTCGATTCAGGCGTGGGCACCTGCGGCAAAGAAGGCCAAAGTGTGCCTGTCGGGGTGGGCCAGCCCACCTTGCGTATCGATGGCCTAACCGTGGGTGGCACCGCCTGAGGCGGGTCATGCACCTCGGGAATGCCCTTGTGCGGCCTGTCAGGAAATGTCATGAACTTGTGATACATTGAATTCATGTCTTTGCGCAACGTCACCTACTTTTTTTATTTTTGGTTCTCAGTCCCCGGCGGACGAGAGGCGAGCGCATAAGCAACCCCATCTCTCGAATCCAACCGCCGGAGCCTCAAAGCCCGGCGGTTTTTTTCATTTCAACGATCCAGGAGCCCACCATGACCCACTCACACAGCACCGCAGAGGCTTGGCCAAGCCATGCCGTTGACCGCACCGGTCAAACCGATGACGAGCGCATCAAGGACATCACCGTACTGCCGCCACCAGAACATTTGATTCGGTTTTTCCCGATTGCTGGCACAGCGACGGAGACCCTGATTGCCAAGACCCGCAAGGCGATTCAAAAAATCGTGCACGGCAAAGACGACCGTCTGCTGGTCATCATTGGCCCTTGCTCCATTCACGACCCCGCAGCGGCCTTGGAATACGCACGCCGGTTGAAGCCCTTGCGTGATCGGTATGCGGACACGCTTGAAATTGTGATGCGCGTTTACTTCGAGAAACCCCGCACCACGGTGGGCTGGAAAGGGTTGATCAACGACCCCTATTTGGATGAAAGCTACCGCATTGACGAAGGCTTGCGCATTGCACGCCAATTGCTGATCGAGATCAACCGCCAAGGCTTGCCGGCGGGCAGTGAATTTTTGGACGTCATTTCGCCCCAATACATTGGCGACCTGATCAGTTGGGGCGCGATTGGTGCGCGCACGACCGAAAGCCAAGTGCACCGCGAATTGGCTTCTGGCTTGTCAGCCCCCATTGGCTTCAAGAATGGCACCGATGGCAACATCAAGATCGCGACCGACGCGATTCAGGCCGCAGCCCGTGGGCATCACTTTTTGTCTGTTCACAAAAACGGCCAAGTGGCGATTGTCCAAACCCAAGGCAACAAAGACTGCCATGTGATTTTGCGTGGTGGCAAAGCGCCCAATTACGACGCCGAAAGCGTGGCGGCCGCTTGCAAAGAACTCGAGGCGGCCAAATTGCCCGCCACCTTGATGGTGGATTGCAGCCATGCCAACAGCAGCAAAAAGCACGAGCGCCAAATCGATGTGGCCAAAGACATCGCCGCACAAATCAGCGCGGGTTCACGCCAAGTGTTTGGCGTCATGGTCGAGAGTCACCTCAAAGATGGGGCTCAAAAATTCACACCTGGCAAAGACGATATGACCCAACTGGCCTATGGCCAAAGCATCACCGATGCTTGCATCGGCTGGGATGACAGCGAAGGGGTTTTGAAGGTCTTGTCAGACGCGGTCAAAGCACGCCGCGCCTGAGCTTCAAAGCGCTTGCAAGGCGGTGAGTAATTGGCTGTGAATGCCACCAAAGCCGCCGTTGCTCATGCACAGCAAATGATCGCCAGGCCGAACTTGCGCCATCACTTGGGCCAGCACCTCATCGATGTTGGCCCCCACTTGCGCTCGCTGCCCCATGGGCTCGAGCGCGGCTGCGGCATCCCAACCCAAGCCGCCTGAGTGGCAAAAGGCCAGATCGACTTCTTCGAGGCTCCAAGGCAGTTGGGCTTTCATGGTGCCCAATTTCATGGTGTTGCTGCGAGGCTCAAAAATCGCCAAGATGCGCGCTGCGCCCACTTGCCGGCGCAAGCCGTTGACGGTGGTGCGGATGGCGGTGGGGTGGTGAGCAAAGTCGTCGTACACCGTCACGCCCTTCACCGTGCCGCGCACCTCCATGCGGCGTTTCACGTTTTCAAATGAGGCCAGTGCTTGCGCTGCAACCGCAGGGCTCACGCCCACATGTTCGGCGGCAGCGATGGTGGCCAATGCGTTGAGTTGGTTGTGCACGCCGCCAATACCCCATTGCACTTGCGCGACCGCTTTGCCCGCTTGCAAGACGGTAAATTGGTTGGGCTCTCCCTCGGCCATGAAATCGCTCACGGTGCTGCCAAAAGTGCGCACCTCGCTCCAGCAACCCTGTGACAGCACGCGAACAAGGCTTTCCTCCAGCCCATTGACCACCACCCGACCTGAGCCGGGAACAGTGCGCACCAAGTGGTGAAACTGGCGCTCAATGGCTGCCAAGTCGTCAAAGATGTCGGCGTGGTCAAACTCGAGGTTGTTCAGAACAGCGGTGCGAGGCCGGTAATGCACAAACTTGCTGCGCTTGTCGAAGAATGCGGTGTCGTATTCGTCGGCCTCGATGACGAAATATTTTCCGCCGCCCAGGCGTGCCGAAACGCCAAAGTTCAAGGGGACGCCACCCACCAAAAACCCCGGGTTCAGACCCGCCTGATCCAACACCCAAGTGAGCATTGAGGTGGTGGTGGTTTTGCCGTGGGTGCCGGCAACGGCCAAAACATGCTGGCCTTGCAGCACATGTTCGGACAGCCACTGTGGCCCACTGGTGTAGGGTGCGCCGGCTTCCAAAATGGCTTCCATCAGCGGAAATTTGGGGCTGCCATCGGGCAAGCGAGAGCGGCTGACCACATTGCCAATCACGTACATGTCGGGTTGGAGCGCCATTTGGCCGGCATCGAATCCTTCGATCAGCTCAATGCCCAAGGCCCGCAATTGGTCGCTCATGGGTGGATATACGCCTGCGTCACAGCCGGTGACCCGGTGCCCTGCTTCGCGCGCCAAGGCCGCCACCCCGCCCATGAAGGTGCCACAAATACCAAGAATATGAATATGCATGTGCCGATTTTAGGTGGCCCAGCCTTGGGACTCGGCGGTGGGCCGTGCACAATCGGCGTCCATGAACGATCTTGCCCAAGAAATTGCCGCAACCGCTGCCCGTTTGGTGGTGGAAGAAGGCTTGGCTTTCGGGCCGGCCAAGCTCCGGGCGCTTAAAGAGTTGGGTCTGCCATCGCGCACGCCCTTGCCTGCGAACGATGCGCTGGAATCGGAGGTGATGGACTACATCGCCTTGTTTTGCGCCGACACCCAGCCGCACGAGTTATGGGCCCTGCGTGAATTGGCCAAGACCTGGATGCAACGCTTGGCCGAATTTCGCCCGCATTTGGGAGGCGCGGTTTGGCAAGGCTGGGCCACCCGTTTGTGCGACATTGACTTGGCCTTGTTTTGCGATGACCCCAAATCGGCGGAGCTCGCCTTGATCAACCAGAACCAGCGGTACGACGTCCAAACGGTGCGCGGCTTGCACGGCAACGATGTCGATGTATTGAGTTTGCACAGTTTTTGCGAGCCGTTGAAGGAAGATGTGGGTGTTCACCTGCGTATTTACGATTTGGACGATTTGCGCGGTGCGCTGCTGCCCGATGCACAAGGCCGCAGCCCTCGGGGGGATTTGTCTGCCCTTGAACGCCTGTTGGCGGCTTGACGGACAATCTGGCTATGAACGAATCAGGCACTGTTCCATCACGACGCAAATGGCTTTGGGGGGCTGGCGCTGCTGCGACCGCTTTGGGCATGGGGACGGCCCTCTGGCGTTACACCCCTCAAAATGTGCCCGCTTCTGCGGGTCACCCCGTTTGGGCTGAACAGTTTGAAACGCCCGCTGGGCAGGTTTTGCGCATGGCCGAATTTCAGGGCAAACCGCTGCTGCTGAACTTCTGGGCCACCTGGTGTCCCCCTTGTGTGGAAGAGTTGCCTATGCTGAATGCGTTCTGGAAAGAAAACGCACGGCAGGGCCATCAGGTGGTGGCGTTGGCGATTGACCAGCCCAGCGCGGTGCGCCGGTTCATCGACCGACAACCCCTGGGCTTTCCCGTCGGCTTGGCAGGTTTGGCCGGTTCTGAGCTGGGTAAATCATTGGGCAATGTGGCGGGCGGCCTGCCATTTACGGTGTTTTTCAAGGCAGATGGCAGCATTTGGCGACAAAAGATGGGTCAATTGCAGCATGAAGATTTGCGCACGTGGCTTGGCGCGGCCACTTGAAGGTCTGGACAGCCTGACCAGGGGTGTGTTGACCTCTTGGCTGCCGTGATCATTCTTATATTTCAGCGTTTTTGAGCCAACTTAGAGCAGCTTTCGGGGAGTTTGGCTAAAAATTGGTGTAAATTCAATCCATTACATCTGCTTACAGCTGTGGAGGATTTATGGATTTGCGCAAACTGAAAACACTGATCGATTTGGTGTCTGATTCCAACGTCTCGGAGCTCGAAATCACCGAAGCCGAGGGCAAAGTTCGCATTGTCAAAAGCATGGGTGTGGCAGCTCCTGTGGTGATGCAACAAGCCGCAGCCCCTGTCGCGTTGCCCTCCGCCCCTGTGGTGGCCGCCGCGCCAGCCGAGACCGCTGCCGCCCCTTCGGCACCTGCAGCACCCGCCGGTCACGCTGTGAAGTCCCCCATGGTGGGCACGTTCTACCGTTCGTCCAGCCCCGGTGCAGCCCCCTTCATCCAAATTGGCTCGGTGGTGAAAGAGGGCGACACCTTGTGCATCATTGAAGCCATGAAGATCTTGAACGAAATCGAGTCTGACAAAGCCGGTACCGTCACGCAGATCCTGTGCGAAAACGGCCAGGCTGTTGAGTACGGTCAGCCCTTGTTCATCGTCGAATAAGCCACGGGGATTTCATGTTCAAGAAAATCCTGGTTGCCAACCGAGGCGAGATCGCCTTGCGAATTCAGCGCGCCTGTCGCGAGCTGGGTATCAAAGCGGTGATGGTGTATTCCGAAGCCGACAAAGAAGCCAAATACGTCAAGCTGGCCGAAGAAGCGGTGTGCATTGGGCCTGCGGCTTCACCGCTCAGCTATCTCAACATGCCCGCCATCATTTCGGCCGCTGAGGTGACCGACGCCGAGGCGATTCACCCCGGCTACGGTTTTTTGAGTGAGAACGCCGATTTTGCCGAACGGGTCGAAAAAAGCGGCTTCCAGTTCATTGGCCCCACACCCGAATCCATCCGCATCATGGGTGACAAGGTGTCTGCCAAGCAAGCCATGATTCGCGCCGGCGTGCCCTGCGTGCCCGGTTCTGAGGGCGAGTTGCCCGATGATCCAGTGCAAATTCGCCGCATTGCCAAGTCGGTCGGTTATCCGGTCATCATCAAGGCAGCCGGTGGCGGCGGCGGACGTGGCATGCGCGTGGTGCACACCGAGGCGGCGCTGGTCAATGCGGTGCAAATGACCAAGGCCGAAGCTGGCGCAGCCTTTGGCAATCCTGCGGTTTACATGGAAAAGTTCCTGCAAAACCCCCGGCACGTCGAGATTCAAATTCTGGCTGACAAGCACAAGAATGCGGTGTACTTGGGTGAGCGCGATTGCTCGATGCAGCGACGCCATCAAAAAGTCATCGAAGAAGCCCCCGCTCCGGGTATTCCCCGCAAATTGATCGAAAAAATTGGCGAGCGCTGCGTGGCGGCTTGCAAAAAAATCAATTACCGTGGCGCCGGTACGTTTGAATTTTTGTATGAAAACGGCGAGTTCTATTTCATTGAGATGAACACCCGTGTGCAGGTGGAACACCCGGTGACCGAGTGGGTGACCGGTATCGATATCGTGAAGACCCAGATCATGGTGGCGGCAGGCGAGAAACTGCCTTTCACACAGCGACAAATTCAGATTCGTGGCCATGCGATTGAGTGCCGCATCAATGCCGAAGACCCCTTCAAGTTCACACCTTCGCCCGGACGCATCACCTCTTGGCACATGCCCGGTGGCCCGGGTGTTCGGGTCGACTCGCACGCCTACAACAATTACTTTGTGCCGCCCAATTACGACTCCATGATCGGCAAGCTGATCGTGCACGGCGACACCCGTGAACAGGCGTTGGCCCGCATGCAAACCGCGTTGGCGGAGACGGTCATTGAAGGCATCAACACCAACATTCCTTTGCACCGTGAACTGATGGTCGATGCCAAGTTCATGCAAGGGGGCACCAACATTCACTACCTTGAACACTGGTTGGACCAGCACAAGCGTTGAGCCTGTATGTTTGAGCTGACCTTGCTGTGCCCGGAAGAACGGGTGGATATTCTGAGTGACGCGCTCGATGCGCTAGACGCCTTGAGCGTGTCAGTGGAAGACGCCGATGCCCAAACCCCGGCCGAGCAAGCCCTGTTTGGCGAGCCTGGCATGCCGCCGCCCAAAGAAGGCTGGCAGCGTTCGCGCATGGTGGCCTTGTTTGCCCAAGAATCCGCAGCCCGAGAAGCGGTTCAGTTGTTGTCAGCGCAAGATTTTTTCGCCGGCTGTGCCATGGTGGGCATCCAGGCCGTCGCCGATCAAGATTGGGTGCGGTTGACGCAGTCGCAGTTTGCACCTGTCGACATCACCCCCGATTTTTGGATTGTTCCGACTTGGCATGAGCCACCGTCACAGGCAAAAACCATCATCCGCTTGGACCCCGGTTTGGCATTTGGCACGGGGACCCACCCGACTACCCGCATGTGTTTGCGCTGGATTGCGCAGCACGGCGTGAGCGGACAGCGTGTTTTGGACTACGGTTGCGGCTCAGGTATTTTGGCTATTGGGGCTGCCAAGTTCGGCGCGCAGACCATTGATGCGGTGGACATTGATGAGGCCGCTGTGACCTCGACCGTTTTGAATGCCGAGGCCAATGGGGTGCGTTTGAGCGCCGGCCTTCCGGACAAAGCTTCGGGGCAATACCAAACTGTGTTGGCCAATATTTTGGCGACACCGCTCAAGGTGTTGGCGCCGCTGCTGTGCTCCTATGTGTCCGCTGGAGGCGCATTGGTGCTGGCAGGCATTTTGGAGCGACAAGCTGAAGAGCTTAAAACGGCTTACGCTCCCTGGATTCAATTGGCCGTGACCGACAGCGAAGACGGCTGGATCCTCATGACGGCAACATCGCCAGCGGCTTGATGGGAGGGGCAAATCTCATGGCCCAAGCCCCGTCAAACAGCGTCACCTCGATCGTCCGGTGTCCGGCCTGTTCCAGCACCTACAGCGTGGTGCCTGATCAACTCAAGATTGCACAAGGTTGGTTGCGCTGCGGACAATGCCAACATGCTTTTGACAGTACCGGTCTGCTGGTGACATGGCCCAAAACGGCCGAGCCTGGATCCCTTCTGACCTCTGCCCCCGACAGCTCGGGCCGGCTGGTGCTGGACGACTTCCTCAAGCAAGAAGACCGATCGCCTGCGGTGGCCCCCACCGCTGAAATCGTCTCCTCGTTCGAGCAAGCGCTGGCCACTTTCAAGCCTCAGGCCTTGCCGTCAGCCGTTGTGGCTGGGTCTTCCAGCGTAGAAAAAGACAGCGAAGGTGGCAAAGAGGGAGAAGTGGGTCAAAAGCATGGCCAAGAGGATGGCTATAAGGATGACCAAGAAGCCGAAACCCGGCCCGCTCAGCGCCGGTGGTGGGTCACCGCGGGCGCCTTGTTGTTGGCCCTGGCTTTGGCGTTGCAGTGGATGTGGATCGAGCGACGCGCATTGGCCGCAACTGTTCCCTATGCAGACAGCATTTGGCGGGAAACTTGCCGTGCTTTGGGTTGTGAGGTGTCGGCCGCACAAGTGAAAAATGCCATCGTGATCGAAAACTCAAGCCTCACGCCAACCGAGGGCGGCGGCACTTGGCTGACTTGGACATGGCGCAACACCGCCTCTCACGCCGTGCAGGTCCCTGCGCTGGAGTTGACACTGATGAATGCCCAAAACCAAGTCGTGCTGCGCCGGGTTATCTCTCCTGCTGAGATGGAAGCGCCCGCGTCTTTGTCTGCCGCTCAGGTGTGGAGCGGCAAGCTGCACCTCGTGCCCGTCAGTGGGCCTGTGCCTACGGGCTACCGTTTGTTCAGTTTCTACCCCTGAACCTCTGAACCCGTGAACCCCTAAATCCCATTGCCCTTATCAGGCTTGAAGGACGAAGGCAAAAGAGCAGGGGCGAAAAAAAGCCCAACACTGTTGCCAGTGTCGGGCCTTCTCGCTACGAGCGTCTAACGCTTGAATCAGGGCTTAGCGGCCGAAGGGAACGGCCATGCAGCTTGAGGATTCAGTGTTGTCTGTGCAGCGGGGGCAGCGGGTGCTTTAGATGCCTTCTTTGCAGCAGGTTTCTTAGCAGCCTTCTTCACAGCGGGCTTTTTAGCAGCTGGCTTTTTAGCAGCAGTTTTCTTGGCTGCAGCTTTTTTGGCCGGAGCAGCTTTTTTAGCAGCTGGCTTTTTGGCAGCGGCTTTTTTAACTGCTGGCTTTTTAGCTGCGGCTTTTTTAGCTGCTGGCTTCTTAGCGGCTACTTTTTTAGCAGCTGGCTTTTTAGCAGCAACAGCTTTTTTGGCTGCTGGCTTCTTAGCGGCTACTTTTTTAGCAGCTGGCTTTTTAGCAGCAACAGCTTTTTTGGCTGGAGCGGCTTTTTTAGCTGCTGGCTTCTTAGCGGCTACTTTTTTAGCAGCAGGTTTCTTGGCCGCGACGGCCTTCTTTGCGGGAGCAGCTTTTTTTGCCGCTACTTTTTTTGCAGTTGCCATGATTTTCTCCTTGATCAAGTTGAGAACTCAACGGAAAGGGAACGCTTGGTGCTTGTTGGATTGCACAAAGCGATCCATGGTGCTGAGGGAAGCCTCAACACCATGAACGCGGAAAAGCCACAAAACCCATCACCCGAAGATGATGGCGTTTGTGGCTGGAGGAAGGGTGTCATTGCAGGGTTGTTCAGAAGATCAGTCCCAGGACAAAGCCCCGCCAGATTGGTACTCGATGACCCGGGTTTCAAAGAAATTGCGTTCTTTCTTCAGGTCAATCATTTCACTCATCCATGGGAACGGGTTTTCTTCGTTCGGGAAAAGTGCCTCCAAGCCAATTTGGGTGGCTCGGCGGTTGGCGATGTAGCGCAAGTAACCTTTGAACATCGACGCGTTCATGCCCAGCACGCCGCGTGGCATGGTGTCTTCGGCATAGCGGTACTCGAGTTCAACGGCTTTCAAGAAAAGTTCTTTGATTTCTGCTTTGAACTCGGCGGTCCACAGTTGGGGGTTCTCGAGTTTGACAGTGTTGATCAAGTCGATGCCAAAGTTGCAGTGCATGGATTCGTCACGCAGGATGTACTGATACTGCTCAGCAGCACCGGTCATCTTGTTTTGACGGCCTAAGGCCAAAATTTGGGTGAAGCCCACATAGAAGAACAAACCTTCCATCAGGCAAGCGAAGACGATCAGTGACTTGAGCAAAGTCTGGTCGTTTTGCAGAGTGCCTGTTTTGAAGTTGGGGTCCATGATCACGTTGATGAACGGGATCAGGAACTCGTCCTTGTCGCGGATGGATTTGACTTCGTTGTAAGCGTTGAAGATTTCGCTTTCATCCAAACCCAGCGATTCCACGATGTATTGGTAAGCGTGGGTGTGGATGGCTTCTTCGAAGGCTTGGCGCAACAAGAACTGGCGGCACTCAGGTGCCGTGATGTGGCGGTAGGTGCCCAATGTGATGTTGTTGGCGGCCAAGGAATCGGCGGTGACAAAGAAGCCGAGGTTGCGCTTGACGATGCGGCGCTCGTCTTCGGTCAGACCATTGGGGTCCTTCCACAAGGCGATGTCACGGTTCATGTTCACTTCCTGCGGCATCCAGTGGTTGGCGCAGGTGGCGAGGTATTTTTCCCAAGCCCATTTGTATTTGAAAGGCACCAACTGGTTGACGTCGGTTTGGCCATTGATGATGCGCTTGTCAGCGGCATTCATGCGGCGAGGGCTGGATGTGGGAGATGCGGCAGCAGACGCTGTTGATGCATCAGCGCCAGAAAAAGGAGGCATCGCAGTTGGCGATGTTGGTTTGACTTGATCGTCCCAGGACAACATAAAAAATTCCAGTTCTCAAATTATGAAAGCAAGTGCGCAAAATGAAAAGAGTGGAAGCCCTTTTTTCGATCTGCGACACCGTGAAGTGTTGCTCAATTGCATCGCACTTTGCATGTCACAGCAAAGTGCGATGTTTTTCGAATTACTGGCAAGCCTCACAACCGACATCATCGATCGCTGAAAACTTCACATCAGTGGCCGGCGAGCTGTTCATCTGAGCAGGCACTGCAGCGTCCATCGCGCTCATGCCCGATGTGGGGGCGCCCGAAGACACCGCGTTGTGTGAACCGGCTTGCACCGTCGATTTCTCAACTTGCGTTGCGCTGGATGTGCGCAGGTAGTAGGTGGTCTTCAGACCGCGCAACCACGCCAGTTTGTAGGTGTCGTCGAGCTTCTTGCCCGATGCACCCGCCATGTAAATGTTGAGCGATTGCGCTTGGTCAATCCACTTCTGGCGACGTGCCGCAGCTTCCACCAACCAGGTGGTTTCGACTTCGAAAGCGGTCGCATAAAGGGCTTTGACTTCTTGCGGCACGCGGTCGATTGGGCGCAAAGAGCCGTCGAAGTGTTTCAGGTCCATGACCATCACGTCATCCCACAGGCCCAGACGCTTCAGGTCGCGCACCAAATAGCTGTTGATGACCGTGAACTCGCCGGACAAGTTGGACTTGACGGACAAGTTTCCAAAGCAAGGTTCGATCGAGGCATCGACGCCAATGATGTTGGAAATCGTGGCGGTGGGGGCAATGGCCACGCAGTTGGAGTTGCGCATGCCGTCTTGTGCAATTTTCTTGCGCAGGCTGTCCCAGTCGAGGGTGGACGAACGGTCGACCTCGACATAGCCACCGCGTTCACGTTCGAGCAAGTTGAGGGTGTCCAGCGGCAAGATGCCTTGGTCCCACAACGAGCCTTTGTAAGTGGCGTACTGGCCGCGCTCTTTGGCCAACTCGGTCGATGCCCAATAGGCGTAGTAGCAAATCGCTTCCATCGACTGGTCGGCAAATTCCACCGCCGCTTGCGAGGCGTAAGGAATGCGCATTTCGTACAGCGCGTCTTGGAAACCCATCAGACCCAAGCCCACGGGGCGGTGACGCATGTTGGAGTCGCGGGCTTTTTTGACAGCGTAGTAGTTGATGTCAATCACGTTGTCCAGCATGCGCATGGCGATCGTGATGGTCTGCTTCAGTTTCTCGTGGTCAATGACTTTGCCGTTGCCGCTGTCTTTGAGGTGGCGCGACAAGTTCACCGAGCCCAAGTTGCAGACCGCTGTTTCGGTGTCGCTGGTGTTCAGGGTGATTTCGGTGCACAAGTTAGAGGAGTGCACCACGCCGCTGTGCTGTTGTGGCGAGCGGACATTGCAAGGGTCCTTGAAGGTGATCCAAGGGTGGCCGGTTTCAAACAGCATCGACAGCATCTTGCGCCACAGGTCGGTGGCGGGCACTGTTTTGCTGGGCTTGATTTCGCCACGGGCGGCTTTTTGCTCATAAGCCACATAGGCTTTTTCAAATGCCAGGCCGAACAAGTCGTGCAAATCAGGTACATCAGAAGGCGAGAACAAAGTCCAGCTGCCTTTTTCCATGACGCGGCGCATGAACAGGTCAGGAATCCAGTTGGCCGTGTTCATGTCGTGGGTGCGGCGACGGTCATCGCCGGTGTTCTTGCGCAATTCCAAGAACTCTTCGATGTCCAAGTGCCAGGTTTCCAAATAGGTGCAGACCGCAC